>NZ_CALNCS010000067.1 GCF_937875145.1 Alkalibaculum bacchi
GTGTGGCGTTGCTTCTTCCAGTTCGTCACGTCTTGGTCGAGCCATTCTTGGATAAGGGGCTTGTACGGGTCGAGCTTCGAGGACCTTGGTACGACTGCTCTAGGGGGATTAGGCGAGAAATCATCCTTTTTGAGGTAGGTGTAGACGGTGTCGCGAGAGACGCCTGCTGCCCTGGCGATCGAGGCGACGCTCTCGCCATCTCTGCGCATCTGACGTATAGAATTGACATCGGACATGCTGATCATCGTTCCTTCCTGCCTTCCTGACGGATATCGAAGAACCATCAGGTTAGGCCGAGTGGATGGGTTGGCATGTTCTGCATAAAGTGTCGAATTTCAGATGCAGATTCTGTCGATCACGAGACTACTGCATACAGAACTTTGGGTCGTAGACCTTCCTCGTCGTCTTTGACATCCTTGAAACCTCGCTTTCTGTGCCACATAGGCACATTGTCGTGGGTTTCGTTAGAGAATCAAATTCCGTGTCCGAGAATCGGCAGCCACTTCATATCTCGTCGATGATCAGTAAGAGAGACGTGCGAATGTGGGCAGGCGTCTGAATAGGTAGCTTTCTTTTTTGCCTTCTGGAGTCTGATGACACATGTCAGCAGGTCGTGAGCTTCACTCGATAGCGTCTTTTAGATCGCCTCCATATCCAAGGGAAAAGCCAGATGCGTCTTTACGGTGCCGAAAGCCCCAGGCACTACGATATTGGGGTGTTGTCTGTGTGATCACATTCAGCAAGCTCGCGCATGGCGGTCTGGAATATGAAACCTAAAAATCAGAAGTCGAAGTCGTCGAGGGTCTTGCGATAGAAAAAGACGCGAATCTGAGCGGCATCTCTTAGCTTCTTGCCTGATATGGACGGCCATCCCTTAAGCTTTTCATGTAATAGTAGGTCACAGGCTCGCTCATGTGTGGTTGCATGTATCTGCTTGTTGGCGACGTTATCTGGCCAGGCGATAGCCGGCCTTGCTCCTCAAGGCCGTAGAAGCTCTCAGCTTCCAGGAAAATCCCTAATGTAGCGCAGCACGCTTCCTGTCCTGCCTGTGGTCTGAAGATGATATGGCTTGCAGACCTTCGGTCTATGCCCATAACGTCCGGCAAAGTCCAGTAATAAAGCATTGAAGACGATGCCTTCCCCCGATTGCGCCTGAGCCCGACGATATGGGCATTGCGTAGAGTATCTCTTCGGTAATGTTGCCAAAGAAGGAAAAGACGTGCTCGCAGCAGGCAAAAACGTCGCTTATGTCTCATCTGTGAGCACTTCTGCATATGTCATCTGCGAATATCCCAGTAAGACACGGATCCGCTTGCCACCTAGGACGTGACATCTAAGTTAGGCCCAAACGATTTGAGCCTGATGTCCTGGGGCAGTCTTAAAACGGATATCGCTCACGCACCTTCTTGCTTTGCGATACGGCTTTATGAAGTCGGCCACGATGGTCTTTTCATCCGCATACCCCATCGTCGATATCTTTCGTAGGAAGCTTCTCGACGCTGATACGGGATATTCTCGCCCAGACGCTCGAGCGGTAGTCCTTGTATGGGTTTAGCTTGGGTGGTGGACCTCGCATCGTGGTGCGTTTTCAGAGGCGTATGGCTTTCCTTACCGTGTTTCTAGAAAGCTCTCAGATCCTGGCGATCTCCTTGATCAAGACGTCTCGCTGCTAGGCAGCGACAATATCTGTCCGCTCCTGCATTGTGATCATGTGGCTCCTCCTCCCATTGCAAAGAGGGAACCAGCTTTTTATTGTGAGGGAATCAGTTTTCAACCGTTAGAATGGGGCCATTATTAAATGATTGAGTGCACCTTGTAAGATATCGTTTTCAACTTTGGTTATATATGTACCGACTCACTTGAACGTTATGAGAGATTTCTATTAATTACTCTGTAGCAAGAGATAGAGGTATAGCTGGGGTTCCATTGCTTAGTCCATTAAGTACAAAGTAGTCTGAATGACTATTTGTCATACGATCAAAATAAGCTGTGTAGTGGTATAAATGATGAGCAATAAAATCGCGGATAGTTCTTTCTGAAATATCGTGACCTATTGCCAACATTTTATATAATTCTTCATGTTCACTGATGTCAGGGTCTTCATAGCCAAAAATTAAACCCATATAGCGAACTCGATCAAAATGAGTCGTCCCCTTACGAATTGATTCCCATACAAGTTCTTTATTTGCTGCTTGATAAATAATATGGTGGAATTCATCATCAAGATGAATAAACTTATAGGGATCAGGTTTATTGGCGATGGCTTCTCGTTGTCCCTTGATGTTTGTTGCTAGGCGTGTAAGATCCTCTGTAGGCATAGTGCCAATGACTTGCAGAATAACCGCAGGTTCGATTGTAAGACGTAAGAAAAGTCCCTGCCTGAGAGCATTGAGATCTATATAGGAGACATGCGTAGCGCTTTGTGCCTTTACGTCTACAAGCATATGGTCATGTAGGAGTCCAACTGCTTGATGCACGGGTGTTTTAGATAAGCCTAATCGTTTAGCAATACAAGATTCGCGGACCCATGCTCCTGGTGGAATTATGAGCATAAGAATGTTATATTCCAAAATACGGTATGCATAAGCAACTCCAGTTTCCTTTTCCTGTCGAGGAAAAATATGCATGGCTTCAGCCGCATTAACACCTGTTCGAATTACAGCACGAGAAGACTTCATTTGTATCATTAAAATAAACCTCTCAAATAGTTATACCATGTGATTTTAGTATACAAAAAAATATAACAGTGCAACAAAACGATCTAAAATAGCAGATTAGGTAAATTTCTTACTAATTGAAGAAGACGAATTTATTCGAGGTAATTTGTACCGTTTACGGATAATCAATATCCTTCTGTCTTTTCTTATAGGCTAGTTGCTTGACGAAGTCTTGGCCATATATGAAAAATGTTATTCTAGTTTAGCAATAGAATATCCCTAGATTTAGCTAAGGAATAATCAGACAGGAGGAGTTAACGTGCTGTCATTAAAACAGTGGCAAAATGAAGAAATAGAATTTAAAAAAAGGGGCATTAAACTTCCAAGATTTGATGTTCATGCGTTAAAATCTGCAGGCTTATTTCAACCTCAATGGATTCACTTCGGAGGAGGTAATCTTTATCGAGCATTTCATGCTGCAATTGCGCAGGATTTGGCTGATAAGGGAGAGCTTGATCGTGGCATAGTAGTTGCAGAAACGTTTGATCCATTTACTGTGGATAGAGTTTATCGTCCATACAACAATGATATACTTCAAGTTATTATGCATACCAATGGCAAACTGGATGAACGTGTCCTCGCGATAACTGCGGGAGCTTATTTTTGTAATACTAAACGGCCTGAAGATTTAGCAAAAATGATTTGTTATTTTAAAAGTTCAGACTTGCAACTTTCAACTCTCACTATTACTGAAAAAGGGTATGCCGTTAAAGATATCCATGGTAGTCTCCTAGCATCAGTTGTGGATGAAATTCAAAATGGTCCTAAGCATGCTGTGTCCACCATGGGTATAATTACTGCCTTATTGTTTGCCCGCTTTTTGGCTGGTGCTGCGCCTATTGCAATGGTATCTACTGACAATTTCTCTCGAAATGGATTTCGTTTTCGGGAATCAGTTTTAACTATTGCTCATGGATGGCTTAATCATGGTTACGTTAGTCAATCATTTTTAGACTATATTTCTGACGAATCTCGTGTTAGTTTTCCTTGGTCAATGATTGATCGGATTACTCCTAATCCAGCGCAAGCAACTGAAAAGAACTTAGTGAAACAAGGATTTTCTGATCTTGGTATTATTACGACGAAAAGTGGTTCACATTTTTCCGGGTTTTCAAACACGGAAGAAATTCATTATCTTGTTCTTGAAGACAATTTTCCTAATGGTCGTCCAGCATTTGAAAAAACTGATGTTATTCTTGCTGATCGAGAAACTGTTGAAAAAGCGGATACAATGAAGGTTACAGCATGTCTTAATCCGCTCCATACATGTTTGGCAGTTTTTGGATGCTTACTAGGTTATGACCGTATATACCAAGAAATGAGAAATCCTGATCTAGTGAGTCTTATTAGACATCTTGGCTATGATGAAGATCTTCCTGTAGTCATTGATCCTGGTGTAATAGATCCAAAGAAATTTATTGACGAGCTTATAGATGTTCGATTACCTAACCCTAATTTACCTGATACTCCGCAACGCATTGCTACTGATACTTCTCAAAAAGTACCAATACGATACGGTTATACTATACAAACATATATTAAGATGGGTAAAGATGTCTCTAGCTTAATATTTATTCCCCTTACCATTGCAGGTTGGCTTCGTTATTTAATCGGCATTGATGATAATGGAAATTCGTTTAAACCAAGTCCAGATCCGCTACTCGAAACTCTTCAAGGATACCTTGCGGGCATTTCTATTGGGGAGATAGATAGAGCAAAAATTCATGCAAAGGTTAAACCAATATTGTCTAATTTAAAACTTTTTGGGGTCAATCTTTATGACGCAGGTCTGGCGGAAAAAATCGAAGAGTATTTTCTTCATATGCTTGCTGGACCTGGGGCTATTGCCGTCACGATTCATAAACTTATTTAAATATTAATTAAGTTAGTAATTACTAATTTTAGAAAGAAGCTACACTAATGGAAATGACCTTCAGATGGTATGGGCCAAAAAATGATGATATTACTTTAGAAGAAATACGACAGATACCTGGTGTATCAGGTATTGTTGGCTGTCTTATGGATATTCCTGTTGGAGAACCTTGGCCAAGAGATCAAATAAAAAATCTTAAGGATACGGTTGAAAAAGAAG
Organism: Alkalibaculum bacchi; assembly: GCF_937875145.1. Classification (GTDB taxonomy): domain Bacteria; phylum Bacillota; class Clostridia; order Eubacteriales; family Alkalibacteraceae; genus Alkalibaculum; species Alkalibaculum bacchi_A. Next base: position 4,810 of record NZ_CALNCS010000067.1, read on the forward strand.
GGTTAACTCTTAAAGTTATAGAGTCAGTGAATGTGCATGATGATATTAAAGCTGGCTTGCCGTCTCGTGATAAATACATTGAAAATTACAAGCAGACAATTAAAAATCTAGCTTTGAATGGAATAAAAGTTATTTGCTACAACTTTATGCCAGTTTTTGATTGGGTTAAATCAGATTTAAATTATAAGCTAGCCGATGGTTCTCATACTCTAATTTTTAAGAGTAAGGATATTCCAAATGATCCAAATAAATTACTAAATCAATATTCTTCTCAGACAGGAGATTATGTTCTGCCTGGCTGGGAGCCGGCACGACTTGCACATATTAAACATCTCTTTGAGATTTATCGTGATGTAGATGAGCAAAAGCTACGTTCAAATCTTATCTATTTCCTAAAAGCTATTATGCCTACTTGTGAAAAGTATGATGTAAAAATGGCAATACACCCTGATGATCCGCCCTATTCAATGTTTGGATTACCGCGTATCATTAAAAACAAATCAGATCTTGATTGGCTTTGTAGGACTGTGGACACTCCGTATAACGGTATTACATTATGTACAGGTTCCATTTCAGAGGATCCATCTAATGATGTTTATAGCATCATTGAAGAGTTTACACGTAGAGGTCGTATTCACTTTGCACATGTTAGGAATATAAAGTTTATTAGCCCTAAAAATAACTCAGATTTTTATGAATCTGCTCATGAATCTAAATATGGTTCACTTGATATGTATCGTATCGTTTCTGCCTTACATGACAATGGGTTTAATGGTTTCATCCGTCCAGATCATGGAAGAATGATTTGGGGAGAAACGGGCCGCGCAGGCTATGGCTTATATGACCGAGCTCTAGGTGTTGCATATATAAATGGTCTTTGGGAAGCAATTGATAAACGATAAACATGATGGAAGGTTAGAAATGTTATTGAACAAAGATTTTCTTTTAAAAAATAATTGGGCTAAAAAACTATATCATGGACATGCAGCTCATATGCCGATTATAGATTATCACTGTCACCTAGATCCAGCTGAGATTTATCAAAATAGAAAATATAATAATCTTACTCAAATTTGGCTTTATGACAATGGATTTGGTGATCACTATAAATGGCGTCTTATGCGGGCAAATGGCACTCCTGAAAAACTTATTACGGGTAATGAAGTTGATCCATATAGCTGCTTTGTTGAATATGTAAAAGCAATTGAAAAAGCTCCTGGTAATCCTTTATTTGAATGGAGCCATCTTGAACTCAGGCGGTTTTTTAACATTGATTTAACTATTAATCAAAAAAATGCTAATGAAATTTGGAAAAAAGCAAATAAGCTTATTGTGACTGAAGATTTTCGTGCAAAAAGACTTATTCAGCGTAGTAATGTCCGCCTCATATGTACTACTGATGATCCTGTAAGTGATTTGCGCTATCAGAAATTATTGCATGATGAAGAAAAGGAAAATGGTTTTAAAGTTCTGCCTACATTTCGTCCTGAGAATTTGATGAATATTAGGCAAAAAGGTTTTCCTGAGTATATCAAAAATCTTTCTGATATTTCAGGTACTTTAATTACTAACTATAAGGCACTTTGTAAAGCTATTGCTCAACGGATAGAATTTTTTCATAAAATAGGTTGTCGTTTAGCAGATCATAGCCTTAATACATTTTATTTTTGTCCTGTAGACGAAGAAAAAATGAATCGGATTATAGCAGATGCGCTTTCTGGTAAGCAAATTAGCTGTGAACAAGCCGAGCAATATAAAAGTACAATTCAGCTTTACCTTATGGAACTTTACAAGAATAATGATTGGGCCATGCAATTACACATAAATTGTTTCCGTGATGATTCTACTAAAGATTTTGTGACTATTGGTGCGAATGCGGGCTTTGATTCTGTTGGTGATCAGCCTGATATCGTAAAACAAATTAAAAATCTTTTTGATGTAGCAGATCAGAAATCAATATTGCCCAAGACTATTATTTATAGCCTTAACTCTAATGATTGGCTAGCCTTAGCTTCTTTAGCAGGATCATTTCAAGGAGCTGGGGTACGTCAACGGATTATGTTTGGCAACGCATGGTGGTTTAATGATACTTTATCTGGGATACGTGATCAGCTTACTATATTTGCTCAGCAAGGTCTTCTTGGTAATTTCATAGGTATGCTAACTGACTCACGTAGCTTCCTATCTTATCCTCGGCATGAGTATTTTCGTCGAGTGCTTTGTGAGTTATTTGGTGAGTGGGTAGATAATGGTCAGTTACCCGAAGATGAACAGTATCTAGGCAAAATAATTGAAGATATTTGTTATAACAACGCCCACGATTATTTTGGATTTTTTGCAAGCTAAAATGAAAAAAATAGGTTATTTATCGCATATAAATTAGGAGATCCTACTGTGTTTAACTTTGGAGTTCGTGGACACGATATTACTGGGGTATCAGATCCTGATCAATTAGGGTTGAGACTTGAGAGGTTAGGTATCAAAAATGTGCAGCTTGCTTTAAATAAGTCATTTCCTGATTTATTGAGTGGGGAACATGAAATTAATCCAGGTATGGGTAATTATATCTCACGTACTCTTCTTAAATATAGTGTGCGTATTGCTATCCTTGGATGTTATATTAATATGATTCATCCTAAGCTTGCTAAACGTGAAGAAGCTCTTCGTCGTTTTGAGGCATATGTCAGAAATGCTAAATATTTTGATTGTTCTATAGTTGCTTCTGAGACTGGATCATGTGATACAAATTTTAATTATACTGAGAAAAATTTTAGTGAAGAGAAATTTTTAGAATCTGAAGAGTCAATTCGTCGGCTTGTGAAGGTTGGCGAAAAGGAAAATGTAGTTGTTGCGATTGAACCTAATGTTATGAATCCAATTCATGATGTTGAGACCGCAATAAGAGTATTTAATGATATAAGTTCTCCGAACTTAGGCATTATAGTTGATCCAATGTCATTAGTAACTGCCGATTTAGTCCCTCAGCAACTTCAGATAGTAACGGATATGTTTAAAAGCCTTGGTGACCATGTTGTCGCTTTACATCTTAAAGATTTTATTATAGAAAATGGAAACGTTGTACCAACTACATTTGGTAAAGGGTTGCTTCCAGCAGAAGATATTTTAAAAATATATGCTAGCTACCGTCCGATGGGATATGTTATTTCCGAAGAAACGCGAGATTCTAACTTAATGAAGCCAATCTGTATGTGCCAATAATTGCGATCATTTAGGACAAATTGTTTGGCTTAAGTATTTCATGTGTCTCAAGGGCTTTTCGATACAAGAACTGAACTTCACTGCATTTAAGAGTCTTAAGTTATAGATGCAGTGAAGTCAGTTATTGTCGTAAGATTCTTCTGATTCTATGTTTCAGAAGAACTAGCTGTATATATGCAGCTAGTTTAGTTATATGATGTTATCCAGTTTTGTAAATAGTGTTTTGAATTGAAAGATAAGCTAAGCATTTGATTTAGCCTTTGGGAGTTCAATAGGTTTGCTTGTGTCCAAATCCCCATGAGCTCTATGCGTGCTTATTTACATATCTAGAACGGGATCTTGATTGCAGCAAAACCCTTGGCGAAAGGCGTGTCCAAGTATAAGCCGAAAAGTTATGCCTAGTATGTACTTCTTCTTTTGAGTAAATGTCTCCTGATACTTCTCTTTATATTTTGTCCTTGCTTTAGCAAGTGTCTCATTGTAGTTAGCCTTGTATGGGCTTCTTACTTGAAAATAAAAGAGGCAATGAGATACTGCTAGCGTTTATTATCCTCACAAAGTTTCCTCCCTTAAAATTTCAAAAAAGCTCTAATCTTGAAAATAAGGCAAATAAGACTTCCTTTGTGCCCCCACCATTTTGAAAAACTATTTTGTATCCTACGGTATATTTCGAGAACCTCGCTAAGAAACTAAGGTTACTCCAGAATTTAAAGGTAGCTCATTTTAAAAACCCTGAGTTTAAAAGAATATTTAGGACTTTATTTCATAAGAATATGTGCCGTTTACAGAGTATTATTGGCCACTCAAAAAACTGAAATAAGAA
>NZ_CALNCS010000068.1 GCF_937875145.1 Alkalibaculum bacchi
TAGTACCATAGAAAAAGTAATTGAAAATGTCAAATCTGCAATAAATGAAAGTATAAAAAAATGTATTGCTGAGGGAGAATTTACTCTAGAGAGTATTCCTACTATTATCATCGAGGTTCCTAGAGAAGAAAGTTATGGAGATTTTTCTACTAATATCGCCATGCAAATTACGAAACAAGCAAGAAAATCACCTAAATTAATAGGCGAAGCCATTATGAACAATATTAATACAGAAGAAGGCTATATTCAGTCCGTAGAGCTAGCCGGCCCAGGGTTTATTAATTTTCGATTAAAGAAAAGCTGGATCTATGAGGTGTTAGAAGAAATATACGATAAAAGAGATCATTATGGAAATAGTGATATTGGAAAAGGAAAAAAAGTTAATGTAGAGTATATTAGTGCCAATCCTACAGGACCTATGCATATGGGGAATGCTAGAGGGGGATCTATTGGAGATGCCATTGCCGCAGTTTTACATCGAGCAGGATATGAGGTCTCAAAAGAATTTTACATTAATGATGCAGGCAATCAAATTGAAAAATTTGGTCAGTCTTTAGAAGCGAGATATCTCCAAATTATAGGTGAAGACGTAGGGTTTCCAGAGGATGGATATCAAGGTAATGATATCATAGAACATATGAAAAACTTTGTAGATATTCATGGGGATAAATATAAAAAGGTAGACAGTGAAGAGCGAAAAAAGGCTCTTGTAGACTACGCTTTAAAATTAAATATTCAAAAGATCAAAGATGATTTAGCCGAATACGGTGTAAAATATGATACTTGGTTTTATGAGAGCACTTTGCATGAGGCAAATTCAGTGGGAAATATCATAAAAGAGCTTCAAGATAAAGGTCATGCTTATAAAAAAGATGGAGCTATATGGTTTAAGACTTCAAATTTTGGATGTGAAAAAGACGATGTTCTCGTTCGAAACAACGGCATTCCAACCTATTTTGCAGCAGATATTGCCTATCACGCAAATAAACTGCGTACTAGAGAATTCGATTGGTCTATTAATGTCTGGGGTGCAGACCATCATGGACATATTGCAAGGCTAAAAGCAGGTATTGAAGCTTTAGGAATCAATCCAGACAGATTGACAGTAGTTATTATGCAATTAGTTCGCCTCACACGAAAAGGCGAGATCGAAAGAATGTCTAAGAGAAAAGGAACGGCTATATCTTTATCGGATTTGATTGAAGAGGTAGGAAGGGATGCGGCGAGATTTTTCTTTAATCTTAGATCTCCAGATAGTCATCTAGACTTTGATTTAGATCTAGCAGTAGAAGAATCTAATGATAATCCTGTCTTTTACGTTCAATATGCATACGCTAGAATTTGTAGTATCCTAAGACAATTAGATATAGAGGCAAGTTTTTCTCAAGTGTCATTAGCTCTTTTAAAAGAGAAAGAAGAAATTACCCTTATTCGAAAACTAGCAGATTTGCCACAAGAAATCATCAAAGCTGGGGAAAAGCTAGACCCAAGTAAGATAACGAAATATGTTCTTGATTTATCATCTGATTTCCATAGTTTCTACAATGCCTGTAGAGTAAAAGTGGAAGATGAAGAGCTCATGAAAGCGAGAATCATATTAATTCAATGTACGAGACAAGTAATAAAAAATTGTTTAGATATATTGGGCGTAAATGCTCCAGAAAAAATGTAATTAAAGGTGGTAAGGTAGTAAGGTGGTAAGCAAAAACTTATAAGTCACCAAAGGTGACTAAAGGTTTTGCTTAGGACTTACAACGTTATGCCACCATTGATGGCTTTAGTGGTTTTGCTTACCACCTTACCACCTCTAAAGCGCCCTATGGGCGCTTTATTCTATTGTTCTTAATATTTCTAACAGCCACTGCCAAGATTTCTCAATAGAGGCAATGCTTACATGCTCGTTTGGCGTGTGGACATCGTACATATTTGGTCCTATGGAGATCATATCTAAATCTGAAATTTTTTCTTTAAATATTCCACATTCTACGCCTGCATGTGTTGCAACAATTTTAGGTTCGGTGCCAAAGAGTCTATAATAAGAATCTATTGCTTGATCCCTTAATTTTGAGTCTTTATCAAGTGCCCATCCTGGATAGGCGCTATTGGTATTCATTTCAATTTTTAAAGTATCTGCAATACATTGGCATATTTCTACGATTGTATCTTTTTTTGAGTTTACGCTACTCCTAGCAGAAGAAGTTACGTCTAGTATATCTTCTTTAATTGCCAGTACTGCCGTATTAATTGAACTTTCTACTAAGTCTTTCATATCAGCACTCATAGTTTGTACTCCATTAGGTAAAATCATCAGTAGATTGACAATTTTTTCTGTAGTCTCCTTAGTTAAGCATCTTTTGCAATCGTCTACTAAAGATACACTTACTGAAATATTAGGATCACTTGTAGCATATTCTTCCGCAAAGAGTTCTTGAAATTTTTTCATAGCAGATTCAAAAACCACCTGTACGGAGTCGCATACAACAATAGTTGCTTCCGCTTCACGAGGAATGGCATTATCTTTAGAGCCCCCCCAGATATCTACTAAGTGCATTTTTTTTGCTCTCTTTATATCGTAGAGAATACGAGCCAAAAGCTTATTAGCGTTAGCTCTGTTTAAATTAATATCCATTCCTGAATGACCGCCCTTTAAGCCGGTTATTGAAATTTTATAGCATAAAGAATTCTTAGGTGCAGACATGTATTGTAAATCTACTTCGTGATGAATGCGGATACCTCCTGCACAACTGACCATGATTTCTGTGTCATCTTCTGAATCTAAATTGATTAAATACCTTCCAGATAATTTTGAACCATCGAAATTTGTTGCTCCAGTAAGCCCGGTTTCCTCTTCTACAGTAAACACTGCTTCTATTTTCGGGTGAGATATATTCTTACAATCTAATAACGCTAGAGTCATAGCTACGGCAATGCCATTGTCAGCACCAAGGGTAGTATTTTCAGCATAAATATGATCTTCTACAATCCTTAACTTGATTCCTTGGGTTAAAAAATCGTGCTCTACATCTTTATTTTTTTCCCAAACCATATCCATGTGTCCTTGTAAAATTACAATAGGGGCATCTTCATAACCTGGAGATGCTTCTTTTTTGATAAGTACATTATTGTAAGCATCTTGAAACACCTCTAATCCTCGATTGGTAGCAAAAGAAACTAGATAATCGCTAATGGCCTTTTCTTCACCTGAACCTCTAGGGATTTGAGATATCTCAGCAAAGTAACGTAAAACTTCCTTTGGTTCATATTCATAAAATAAATCTGTCATTTCTCTTCTTCTCCTTAGGTAATAATTTCTATTTAATATATTATAGAACTCTTCTTGATTTTATCGTTTTTCTAATGATCATTTTATTCTGATATAAAAATCTGATATAATGATAATATCAGATATATGTAATTTTTATCAAGGCAATTGAGTACAATAGATACTATGTTTACTATTTCGCTAGAAAGGTTCAAAATGACTAAATACAAAAAAACAATATTTTTATTAATCATATATACCACATTCGTGTTGATTCTAACACTAGCTCCATATAAGGAGAGTGTCAAATTTGACGATTCTTACAATTTAACTCTATTTAAAAGTATAAACAATTATGTGAAGCATATGCAAAATTTTGGAATTATCAATTTAGAAGCCTTTAGATACTTGCCCTTTGAAGTGATTCGCTTTGCAAATTCCGTTTTTACGGTTTCTTTTAAAAATATATTAGGGAATTTAGTGCTTTTTCTTCCTTTGGGCTTTTTAACATCATTCTTAATTAAAAGCAAAAAACTAATTTCTGTATTTACGTACAGTTTGCTTTTTTCTACACTAATAGAAGTAATGCAATACATATTTTTAACTAGTCGTAGAGCAGATGTAGATGATGTGATATTGAATACGGTTGGTGGAGTGTTGGGATATTTGATATATAAAATAGGTGGTAAGACCAGCTAGGTCTTGTCAATAATTTTTTTAAGAAATATTATTATCGGTTTTTTAGTATAGCAAACAAACCATTATCAAAACACGAACAATGGAAAAGTTAACTATAAAAAGTGATGTTTGAAATTATGCTGCGGTGAGATGATGATTTTTTAAGAACAATACTTGATGTTCTTTTGGATTTTGAATTGTGTAAGGTTTCTGATCTCTCATCACAGCAAATAAATATTTAGTGAGTTTGTGCATTACAGCAACTAAGGCTACCTTTTTCTTCTTACCTTTTAAATTTACTTTGTAGTATTCATGAATAACTGGATTTTCAGGTACGTTATTTTTGGTTCGGATAGCCGTTAGAGTAGCAGCGAATAAAGCTCTTCTAGCATAGCGAGAGCCCCGTTTGCTCATCTTCACCCTATCCCCTTTAAATTCACCAGACTCATTTACAGCTGGGTCTATTCCTATAAATCCTACAAGTTGTTTAGGACTTTTAAATTTCTCAAAAGATCCTATTTCAGCTACTAAGGTTACTGCGCAAATAAACCCAATACCAGTTATTGACTGGAGCAAAGAAATGTTCTTTGCATAACTACTAGGTAAATTACCGCTTTTAATAAATGCTTTAATAGATGAGAGAATGCTATTTACTTCATCATCGACTAACTCGTAAAGTGTAATGAAACTTTGTAGTGATGTATCAAAGATGCAAGAAGGTACACTTATAAAAGTGGCTTCATCAGCACATTTGATGAGCTGTCTGTATTTTTCTTCACTCCATGACATGCCCTTTTTAGATTGAAGCAAAAGATTAATGATATCTTCTTTGGGGGCATTTAGAATTGTATTAGGAGTGGGATACTTTTTTAGTATTCGAATGGAAGCATCACAGCATATATTACGGAATACTTTTTTATATCCATTGAAGTAAATGGTAAGGTAACTGCTCATTTGTTTTTTATAATCTGCACGATTATCAATGAGTCTATAATAATTACGCACTAGTTGCTTAAACTCAAATGCAATAACATCTGTATCAGAGGAAACCCTTATATCATCATATTTTCCTAGTTTGGCGATATTTAAGGCGTCTCTTTTATCACTTTTTACTTTCCTTATGTCCTTATTTTTGTTAGAATTAGTGACAAGAGGGTTGATAACAAATGCTTCAAATTTGTTATCTCTTAAAAAGTGGAGAAGAGTTAGATGATACACGCCAGTTGATTCCATGAAGAATATAGGCTTCATGTTAAACTCATTTTCCACTTTTTTTATTGTTTCTAAAAGATAATTAAAACCATTGCGTGTATGAACCAGCTTAAATGGTTTGCGGTACTCATGACCATCTGGGCAAAGGATAGCAACATAAGAAAACTCTGAAGCAACATCAATACCAACTATAGTGCTGTTTAGATATTTAGACATAATATATATCTCCCCTTAAAAAGAATATAGAGATAGAGTAGAGATTCCATTTCTATCAGTAGATTTGTAACCTCGTTTGTGACCCGAGTAGTTCTCTTAAAAAAGAGAAACTCAACCAGCTAAACACAGAACAGCTACTGATGGAATGACAGTCTTACTTACGAGTATCTGGTGAGAATAACTACTCACCACTCAGGTGGTAAACATCGATCTTCTCTATTCAGGAGTATTATAACACTATATTTAACTGGAGTGTTGTCTCTTAGATATCTGAAAAAAGAGCATTCAATCTACACAGTAGTCCGAATATTAGATACTATTATAAAGATAAAAATTCGTTAGACTATGTAGATTTAATTTATCAAATATCATAACTACATTATACGAGGTGGTAAGGTGGTCAGCAAATATGCGACTTACGTCGCAGTGAACAATGAACAGGGAACAATGAATGATTAACAATATAAAGGGTTGTTGAGTCGCATATTTGTACTGTTCCATGTTCAGTGTCCATTTTTCATTGTTCATTATCCAATGAACTACCTTTTCCAACATGCCAATATACCAATTATACAAGTTCCGCTTTCAGCTTTCCGCATTCAGATACAAAATACAAAGCTGATAACTTACATTTAGAATGAAAAAAAGGTGGCGTGCACATGAAAAACAAAACAATATACATTTGTTCCAACTGTGGTTATGAAAGCCCAAAATGGCAAGGTCGTTGTATGAATTGCAATGAGTGGAACACTTTTGAAGAAGAGGTTCAGATTAAGGGTGCTGGAGCAAAGAATTTTGATAGAGCGCGCAAAGATGCCATTCAATTAAATTATGTCAAATCCTCTAATAGCGAGCGTATTAGGACGGGGATTAAGGAATTCGATCGGGTTATGGGTGGAGGAATCGTTCGGGATTCTCTTACTATTATTACAGCTAAACCTGGTGCTGGAAAATCAACTTTATTATTGCAAGTAGCTCAAGATCTTTGTCTAAGAGGGCATAAAGTAATTTATGCATCAGGTGAAGAAAGTGAAAGTCAAATAAAAAACCGTTCCGATCGATTATTTGATAAAGTGAGCGATAATCTATGGGTGTTTTGCGATAATAGTTTAAACAGTGTAATATATCATACCAATCAAATTAATCCTGATCTTATTATATTAGACAGTATCCAGATTTTCAGGTAGACGAAATAAGAGACTCAAAAGCAGGTTCTCCTACACAGACTATGGAATGTGCCAATGAACTTCTAAAATTAGCAAAGAATCCAGATCGACCCAGGGCAGTAATCATCGTAGGTCAAATGACCAAAAAAGACGAGATGGCAGGGCTTCGGGCATTAGAACATTTAGTAGATACGGTTTTATTTATTGAGGGAGAGAGTGATGAAGAGTTAAGAGGTTTATCTGTAACAAAGAATCGATTTGGAAGCACGTGGGAAAGAGGGTTCTTCACTATGACGGAAGAAGGGATGGTCTCTATAGATAATCCATCTCAGTTTTTTATGACTCAAAGAGAAGGAGAAAAAACTGTTTCAGGCAGTGCAATAACTGTAATCAGAGATGGATCTAGACCTATTATTGTAGAGATTGAGAGTCTTGTATCCACAAGTTTTTTACCTTATCCTTCAAGAATCAGCGAATGCATAAGAAAAGATCAATTAAATACTTTAGTGTCTATACTAGAACAGAGAGGTGGAATAAAGCTCTTTGATAGGGATATCGTCCTAAAAGCCACAGGAGGTTTAAAACTTAAAGAGCAATCTGTTAATCTTGCTATTATTATGAGCATCGTATCCTCTGTGCAGAATAGACCTATTAGTAATGGGATAGCCTTCTTAGCAGATGTGGGATTAACAGGGGAGTTAAAAAAAGTACCTTCCCTTGAACTTCGCATTAAGGAATTAGATCGCATGGGCTTCAAACAAGTCTTTATTGCTAAGGGCGCTCTTCCTAAAAATGCAAAATTTGAAGACGTTAAAGTAATTGAAAAAACGATGTTATCAGAAGTAATTGGAAACATCTAAATTAATAATTAATAAGAGCATTTGATGGGTATACTGTATAAAAATACGCCTGTCAAATGCTCTTTTGATTTTTTATTAATACATTTGCTTTGATTTATAATTACATACTTAATTTTATGAATGATATTTGAAACGAAATCTACTTTGAATAAATAAAAACTTAACATAATTTCATAGTTGAACATTTGTTCAATGTGGTTTATAATGTTCATATGCAGTAAGGAAGGTGAAAATATTTGGATTATTCGAAAAGTCTACTGATTAAAGTTGCGGAGTACTATTATAATGAAGATTTAAACCAGCAACAAATTGCTAAAAGACTTAATATATCGAGAGTTAAAGTATCTCGACTGCTAACAGAAGCAAGAAATAAGGGAATCGTGAAAATCGAGATTGTATACCCGAAAGATAATTGCATTGAATTAGAAAGACAATTAGAGGAAAAATATCAACTAGAAGAAGTTGTCATTATCTCATCTTCATCAAATACTCCAGACTCTATTCATTTGGAGGTTACAAACACAGCAGCACAGTTTATCGAGGAGAAGGTAAACCCTAAAGAGATTATAGGAATTGCCTGGGGGAGAACACTAAAAAGAGTATCCGATCGAATTGGTGAGGTAAACAAAGAAGTAGAAATTGTACAATTGCTAGGTAATATTGGCTCAAGTGAGTACAGTGGCGATGTGATTGTACGAAATATCGCAAAGTCTTTTCAAGGTAGCATCTATCTTTTACCCGCCCCTGCTATTGTAGATAATATTGAAATTAAAGAGGCAATTAAAAGCGATGGACATATTTCAAGTATTTTAGAGATGCAAAAGCAGTGCTCATTAGCTATTGTAGGGATTGGGCAAGTAAGTGAAAAATCTACCCTAGTAATGTCCAATTACTTAAAAGAAGAGGACTTAAAAAGATTGAAGAGTGATGGAGCTGTAGGAGAAGTAGTTGGTAGGTTTGTAGATGAAAATGGACAAATATGTAAGACTTCTGTAAATGATAGAGTTCTTGGAATAGAAATAGATTCTTTAAAGGAAATTCCTTGTGTAGTAGCTATCGCTAGTGGTGAAGAAAAAGGAAAATCTATTAAAGCGGTATTAAAAACAGGTTCAATTGATGTATTGATTACTGATGAAAATACTGCACAAAATATATTGAAACTTGAATAGGAGGGATACTATGGCAAATGTAGTTATGATGCCACAAATTGGTTTAAACGAAACAAGCAATCTAATTAGTACTTGGAATAAAAATGTAGGCGAAGTGGTTAAGGTAGGCGATGTATTGTTTACCATTGAAACAGATAAATCTTCTATGGAAGTAGAATCAGAATTTGAAGGAGTATTACTGAAGAGATTATATGAAGAGGGAGATGCTTGTGATGTATTAACTCCCGTCTGTATTATCGGTCAAGAAGGAGAAGCTGTTGATGATTTATCTTCTGCCAAAGAGGAAGAAGAGGTAAAACCTGTAGTAGAAGCTACTAAAGAGACACCGCTATTACCTGAAGATTCTCAAGCGAAAGTTGTCATCATGCCACAAATCGGATTAAATGAAACCAGCAATCTCATCAGTACATGGAATAAAAATGTAGGAGATGCAGTGAAAGTTGGCGATGTATTATTTACCATTGAAACAGATAAATCTTCTATGGAAGTAGAGTCAGAATTTGAAGGTATAGTACTTAAAAAGTTCTACGAAGAAGGAGATGCTTGTGACGTATTAACTCCTGTATGTATTATAGGACCAGAAGGCGAAGATATCAGTGGATTTTCAGTAAATCAATCTGAAGTAGATGAAGTTCAAGATACTAAAATAGAAAGCGCTTTAAATAATATACAAACTATGCCAGCTCAAGGAACAATCAATCCAGATGGAATTCAAAAGGTTTCACCGAGAGCAAGAAATCTTGCGGAATCAAAAGGAGCAGACCTTGGCTATGCTGTAGGAACAGGACCAGAAGGTAGAATCATTGAAAGAGACGTGTATACCCTTCTTCATAATGGACCAGTTATGACAAAGGCTGCAAAACTTGGATTAGGACAGGTAGACCCATCCTCTATTCATGCTACTGGAATAGGTGGACGAATCTTATCTACAGATGGAGCAAAAACAAGTACAAATGAGACGATTGTTGCACAACCTCAAGCTACAGAAGAGGACAAAATTGTGAAACTTTCTAATATTCGAAAGATTATTGCAAAAAATATGATGAATTCTCTTCAAACTACAGCTCAATTGACTTTAAATGCATCCTTTGATGCTACGAGCATAATGGAATATAGAAAACTTGTAAAATCTGGATCTGATGAATTTGGTTTAGGCAATATCACTTTAAATGACATGGTTATGTACGCAGTATCCAGAACTGTCGGTGATTTTGAAAATCTAAATGCTCATATGATTGGCCAAGATCAAATAAAAATATTCTCTAATGTCCACTTAGGTTTTGCCTGTGATACGGATAAGGGATTAATGGTACCAACTATATTCGATTCCAATAAGATGAGCTTAAATGATATTTCTAAACATTCAAAAAAATTAGCAGAGCAATGTAAAAAAGGAAATATAGATCCTAAGAAATTACAAGGGGCTAGCTTTACGATTTCTAATTTAGGAAGCTTTGGCATTGAAAACTTTACACCAGTAATCAATCCACCTCAAACGGGTATCTTAGGTGTAGGAACAATTGAGTATAAGGTGAAAAGAGAATCCGGTACATTTATTGAATACCCAGCAATGTTTATTTCATTGACATTTGATCATAGGGCCATAGATGGTGCGCCAGCTGCAAGATTCTTAAAGGCGTTAAAATTCAATTTAGAAAACTTTAATTTGTTATTAGCAAAATAGGAGGTTGTAAAATGCATTATGATGTAATTGTCCTAGGGGCAGGTCCTGGAGGCTATTTAGCTGCAGAGAGAGCTGGGCATGCTGGGCTTAAAACAATGGTAATTGAAAAGAAAAATATTGGCGGTGTGTGTTTAAATGAAGGTTGTGTACCTTCTAAGACGTTATTAAACTCTGCTAAAATATACGAATATACAAAAGATGGTCAAAAGTACGGAGTAACATGTGAAAATGTTTCATACGATCAAGAAAAAGTAGTCAAGAGAAAAGATAAAGTAGTAAAAGCTTTAGTGAACGGAGTACAAGCTACTTTGAAGAAGAACAAAGTAGAGATTGTTAGTGCAGAAGGAAGCATAATAGGAAAAACTTCACAAGGATTTGTAATAAGAGCAAATAATGAAGAACACAGTTGTACCAATTTAATTATTGCTACGGGTTCAGAAGCTATTGTTCCACCAATTCCTGGTGTTAAAGAATCATTTGAAAAAGGCATTGTAGTTACAAATAGAGAAATACTAAGTTTGAAATCAGTTCCTAAAAAGCTGACCGTAGTAGGTGGCGGTGTAATAGGGCTTGAAATGGCATCTTATTACGCTACTGTAGGTAGCAAAGTTACGGTTATAGAGATGTTAGACCGTATTGGAGGCTATACAGATAAAGAAATAGGTACGATATTAAAAGGAAATCTTGAGAAAAAAGGTATTAATTTTCTATTAGGTACTAAGGTTACGAAAGTACAAGACAGCGTAGTTTACTATGAAGTAGATGGAAAAGAGTCTAGTGTGGAAAGCGATAAGATACTTTTGAGCATTGGTAGGAGAGCAAATACAACAAATATTGGCTTAGAAAAATTATCTTTGGCTACGGAAAGAGGAGCTATTAAAGTAGATGAAATATGTCAAACTAATGTACCTGGCGTATATGCAGTAGGCGATGTCAATGGCAAATCTATGCTAGCTCATACAGCTTATCGTGAAGCAGAAGTTGCTGTTAATACTATACTAGGTAAAAAAGACATTATGAGGTATACAGCTATTCCTTCTGTAATTTATACCAATCCAGAGGTTGCTTCTGTAGGAGAAACGGAAGAAACAGCTAAGAGAAAAGGCTTGGATTATGAAGTTAAAAAGATTTCCATGAATTATAGTGGGAGGTATATGGCGGAAAATGAAGGTGGCAATGGAATTACGAAAATTCTTATAGATAAAAAATATAATAAGATCATCGGTATACAGATGATTGGAAGTTATGCATCCGAAATCATTTATGGTGGAGGAATGATGGTTGAAACAGAAATGCTCGTAAAAGATTTAAAAGAGATTGTATTCCCACATCCTACTGTGAGTGAAATTATCCGTGAAGCCATATTTCAATAAAATAAGAGGAATACGAAAAGACGACAGCGCAAATCTTTACGCGGATTCTATTGTCTCATAATAACGATAAATTATGCAAAAATGATAAAAATTGGAGGAAGAAAACATGCCAAAAAATATAAATATTGATCCTGTTGAACGAAGAAAACCAGGTGAACTTACCTTTAAACCGATACAATTAAACCAGTATCAAAAGAGAGTTAAAGATGTAAAAGATGAATATACAAAAGAAGAATTAATTCATATGTACAGAGATATGATTTTGATTCGAGAATTTGAAACCATGCTACAAGACTTAAGGGCAACAGGCGAATACAGAGGAACAAAATACAGCTACACAGGTCCAGCTCATTTGTATTTAGGACAAGAAGCTACTGCTGTTGGTCAATCTTTTATCCTAGGTAAAGAGGACTTAGTGTTTGGAAACCATAGAAGTCATGGCGAATTAATTGCAAAAGGCATGTCTGCTCTAGAAAAATTAGAGGACAAAGATTTAATGGAAATCATGGAAAAATCACATGATGGAGCTCAATTAAGAGTAGTAGAAAAAGGATTTAAAGGTAGTGTAAAAGAATTGGCAACCCGCTTTTATATCTACGGCATTGCTACAGAAATTTTGGGTAGAAAAAATGGATTTGCTCAAGGTCTTGGTAATTCTATGCATGCATTCTTTATTCCATTTGGCGTATATCCAAACAATGCTATTGTAGGAGGATCTGCACCTGTGGCTCTTGGAGCAGCTCTTTATAGAAGAGTTAATAAACAAGATGGAATCATCATTGCAAATGCAGGAGACGGTTCTTTAGGTTGCGGCCCTGTTTGGGAATCTATGAATATGGCAGCTATGGATCAATTGACACAATTATGGGATGAAGCTCACAAAGGCGGACTTCCAATCTTATTTAATTTCAACAATAATGGCTACGGTATGGGTGGTCAAACTGTTGGTGAAACGATGGCATACAATGTCCTTGCAAGAGTAGGTGCAGGTATCAGCCCAACTCAATTACATGCAGAGAGAGTAGATGGATACAATCCATTAGCAGTAATTGATGCGATGAAGAGAAAAAAAGAAATCCTTGTTAAAGGAGAAGGTCCAGCCTTATTAGACGTAGTTACTTATCGAATCGCTGGACACTCTACTTCTGATGCTAATCCATATAGATCTAAAGAAGAGCTGGAAGCGTGGAAGAATGCGGATGCTATTTTAAGCTTTAGAAACGATATACTAGAAGCAGGAATGACAACAGAAAAAGAATTAGATGAAGTCAAAGAAGCAGCTGAAACAGTAATTGAAGAAGTATTCAAACTATCTATTGATGACAGTGTATCTCCAAGAATGGATTTAATGAACGAAGCAGATTCCATTGAAAAATATATGTTTTCTAATGAAAAAATTCCATCAATGGATACAACTAGAGAACCAGATGTATTAGGACCAAAAGAAGAGAATACGAGAGTGAAAAGAATAGCTAAAAAAGAAAGAGCAGGCATCAAAGATGGAAAGACTGTTCCATCTGTAAAGGCATTCCAATTTAGAGATGCAGTATTTGAAGCCCTCATGGATAAATTCTACGAAGACCCTACATTGATTAGTTTTGGAGAAGACCTTAGAGATTGGGGTGGAGCATATGGTGTATATAAGAACATGGAAGAATCCATTCCATATCATAGACTCTTTAACACACCGATTTCGGAATCTGCCATTGTAGGCGCTGCTGTAGGATATGCAATGTTAGGTGGAAGAAGTGTACCGGAGTTAATGTATTGTGATTTTATGGGTAGAGCAGGTGACGAGATCTTCAATCAATTGGCAAAATGGCAGTCTATGACGGCTGGACAATTAAAGATGCCAGTAGTTCTTCGTACATCTGTAGGAGCTAAATATGGTGCACAACACTCCCAAGATTGGACATCTCTTTGTGCGCATATACCAGGCCTTAAAGTGGTATTCCCAGCAACACCTTATGATGCAAAAGGGCTTATGAATGCAGCCTTAAAAGGTAGTGACCCTGTAGTATTCTTTGAAAGTCAAAGATTGTATGGTGTTGGTGAAATGTTCCATGAAGGTGGTGTTCCAGAAGAATATTATGAAATTCCACTAGGAGAACCAGATATTAAAAGAGTAGGAACAGATTTGACGATTTTAAGCATTGGGGCAACATTATACAAAGCCATAGAAGCAGCTGAAAGATTAGAAAAAGAATACGGTCTGTCTGTAGAAGTAATTGATGCTAGAAGCGTAGTTCCGTTTAATTTTGAACCTGTTATTGAATCTGTTAAGAAAACAGGACGAATTCTTCTTACAAGTGATGCATGCCAAAGAAATTCAATTTTAAATGATTTTGCACAAAATATTTCTGAATTGGCATTTGATTATCTTGATGCACCACCAGTAGTAGTAGGCTCAAGAAACTGGATCACTCCAATAGATGAATTAGAAGAATTCTTCTTCCCACAAGCGGATACAATCATAGATGCAGTACACGAAAAGATTGTTCCACTTGCAGGACATAAAGTGAAATTTAATCATACAAAAGTAGAACAAATTAGAAGATATAAATTTGGGGTGTAA
Organism: Alkalibaculum bacchi; assembly: GCF_937875145.1. Lineage (GTDB taxonomy): Bacteria > Bacillota > Clostridia > Eubacteriales > Alkalibacteraceae > Alkalibaculum > Alkalibaculum bacchi_A. The sequence goes on from NZ_CALNCS010000068.1 coordinate 14,196, forward strand.
TACTCAGGTGTTCTGCTAGAAGGTTGCGGGCTTATAGCTCCTCCTAGTCGCTACAAAACTCGCTAATCTTGACTGGGGTAAGGTAATTAATAAAGCCTTAATTGTGCCCTACACTTTTAGACATAATGGCTATGGATAAACTTGAAAAAGTTATCCATAGCCATTTGTGCCTTTATAAGCTATTCGTTCAAGTATTATATAGTACAACTCGAAACTTTTTTCTTTAAATAATTGAATCAAAATCTGTTTGACATACTATATATACTGTGTTAAAATATTTGTTTTGACATATTATCCTAATTGTATTATAATATATACAAGACCTTAATGGGTATTGAAGGAGGTAAGTGCATGTTTTCGATTGGAGATAAAATTGTCTATCCAATGCATGGTGCTGGAATCATTAAAAATATTGAAGAAAAAGAAATATTAGGCGAAAAAGCTTTTTATTTTATATTAGAATTACCTATATGTCAAATGAAGTTAATGGTTCCTGTAAATAATTCAAAAAAACTGGGACTTCGCGATATTGTAAATGAAGAGATTGTAGAGGAGATACTTATTGTCTTAGGTAAAGGGCAGAATGAAGAAGAGACAAACTGGAGTAAACGGCACCGAAAAAATATGGAGAGGATCAAAACTGGAGATATTTTCGAAGTAGCTGAAGTTGTAAGAAATCTTGTCTTATTAGATGAAGAAAAAGGTCTCTCAACTGGCGAAAAGAAAATGCTTAATAACGCAAAACAAATACTTATGAGTGAACTTGCCTTAGTAAAGGATATCTCGAAAGAAGAAGCAGAACAGTTGATTACAGATCATATAAAATAGATTTAAGATTCTTTTAATAGTCTAAGAAAATTTTCTTAGACTATTATCTTGTCTTTAAGCAAATATTAATTTATATTTGTTATAATAGGAAATGTAAAATTTTAGAGGGAGGTGATGAGGTGGTAAAAAAAGTAAAAAAATGGATTATTACTTTATTGGGCTTTGTTTCAGGATATCAATTAACAAAATTCTTTGTTAATATTGAGCCTATTCAAAATTATGTTAAAAGCATTATAGAATTGCCCTATCTCTTAGCAATTAATATTATTGGTGGTACTCTATTTGGCATTATCTTTTATTTGCTGTCTCCATTTTTTATTAATACAGGATTGAGATTATCCAGTGCTATTGAAGGTTATATATCAAAATTAACATTTAGTGAGATTTTGACGAATACTTCTGGACTTATTGTTGGGCTTATTATTGCTACGTTAATATCTATTCCAATCAGCGCTGTTGAATTTCTTCAACCCGTTACACAAATTGTCATTATTCTAATTTATATTTTCTTTGGGTACTTGGGAATAACAATAGCCAATAAAAATGGGGATATTTTTAGCACATTCTTTAAAAAGGTTCCTAGAGAACAAAAGAGTGCAAAGGCAATAAAGAATTTAAAAAGGTATAAAATACTAGATACTAGCGTAATAATTGATGGAAGAATATTTGATATTTGTCAAACTGGATTTATTGAGGGAACGATTGTCATCCCCCAATTTGTACTGGCGGAATTACAATATATTGCGGATTCTTCTGATTCTCTAAAACGAAATAGAGGTAGAAGAGGACTAGACATTATTAATAAGATTCAAAAAGAGCTGCCGATAGAAGTTGTAAACATGGAAAAAGACTATCCTGATATTGCAGAGGTAGATGCAAAGCTACTAAAGCTTACAGAAGATTTAAATGGTAAAGTAGTTACAAATGATTATAATTTAAATAAAGTAGCTGCAATTAAAGGGATTGAAGTTCTGAATATCAATGAATTAGCCAATGCTGTAAAACCTGTAGTACTTCCTGGAGAAGAAATGATCGTCAATATGATTAAAGAAGGTAAGGAAAACGGGCAGGGTGTCGCTTATCTAGATGATGGAACGATGATTGTCGTAGAAAATGGTAAGAAGTATGTAGGTGAAACGATAGAGGTAACCGTCACAAGCGTTCTTCAAACTGCAGCAGGTAGAATGATTTTCGCAAAACCTAAAAAGGTAATATCAAAATCGGTTTAAAAAAAGACAAAGCGTTTTAGGCGCTTTGTCTTTTTTGATAAGGTGGTAAGCAAAGGCATAACGCACCTAAAGGCGAGATAAAGACCAAGCTACTACTCAGTCATCTCATATCTACTACGAAAGCTATGCTTATTAGGATAGGAAGGAGTACTGAAAAAATTTGACAAGCAAATTTCTTCAGTCGCGCCATTCGCCAAATGAAAGCTTTGCTTTCATTTTGTATCTATGAGATTGCACAGTCAAATTAGCAAGCTATTTGCCTGTTCCATCTCATATCTACTACGAAAGCTATGCTTTCGCTTGGCTCATTAGTTCGCGGATATTGCAATTTATCGCCTAAAAATATATAATATTACAAGTTAGATTAGAAAAAAATTAGGCGGTGTTATTATGCCCAAACCATTTGTAAGCGCAATTATCGTTGCGGCAGGTAATGGTTCAAGGATGAAAGCGGGGGTTAACAAACAGTATTTATACTTGAATGGTAAACCTGTATTGGCGCATACATTACTAGTGTTTGAAAAATGCCAGTTGGTAGATGAAGTAGTATTGGTTATTGGGAAACAAGATGTTGAGATATGTATGGAAGAAGTTATAAAACCCTATAAGATAAAAAAGGTAAAGGTATTGGTAGAGGGTGGAACAACTAGACAAGAGTCTATGTACTTAGGCCTTAAAAGAGTAAAAAAGAACGCAGATATTGTAATTACACATGATGGGGCTAGACCTTTAGTCCATCCTAATATTTTAATGAAATGTATAGAAGGTACATTAGAGCATAAAGCGACGATTGTGGCGGTACCTTCAAAGGATACAATAAAAATTGTGGATGAAAATTTGACTGTAAAAGAAACGCCAGATCGTACTACTCTTTGGACTGTTCAAACACCTCAAACTTTTGAATACAATCTTCTCATGAAAGCTCATGAAAAGGCAATTGAGGATGATTTTGTCGGAACAGATGATGCTATGCTGGTAGAGAGATTAAATCATACTATCAAAATCATTAAAGGGCATTACGACAATATAAAAATTACGACGCCAGAGGATTTGATTATGGCGGAGTCGATTATTAAGATGATTCAACGGTGAGAAATAGGTAGTAAGGAAAATATGCTTAGAACTTGAAACATAGAACTTAAAACTTAAATGGGAGGATATTATGGGTAAATTATTTGGTACTGATGGAGTTAGAGGAATTGCGAATATTGAATTGACGCCACAGTTGGCTTTTCAATTGGGGAGAGCAGGGGCCTATGTACTAGGTAGTGGCAATCACAAACCTAGTATTGTTATAGGAAAAGATACTAGAATCTCTGGAGATATGTTAGAATCTGCCTTGATTGCAGGGATTTGTTCTATGGGTGGCAATGTCATTCAATTAGGCGTAATGCCAACGCCAGGAGTAGCTGTTCTCACGAGACATTTTAAAGCAGATGCAGGAGTTGTTATTTCCGCGTCTCACAATCCAGCAGAATTTAATGGGATTAAATTTTTTAATAAAGATGGTTTTAAATTATCAGATGAAGTTGAAAATGAAATAGAAAAATTGATTTTAGAAGATTATAAATTTGATTTACTTGGAGGCGATTCTGTTGGTGCTATAACACAATGTGATTATCCAGAGCAAGTTTATATGGATTTCTTATTAGAGTCTCTAGATACGGATTTTAAGGGCTTGAAAATTGTTCTAGACTGCGCTAATGGAGCTAGTTATAAAATTGCACCAGAAATATTTACAAAATTAGGCGCACAGATTATCTGTATCGGGGATCAGCCAGATGGTATTAATATTAACTGTAACTGTGGATCTACTCACTTAGGAAGATTACAAGAAGCAGTTGTCAGTGAAGGGGCAGATTTAGGTCTTGCTTTTGACGGCGATGCAGACCGACTATTAGCAGTAGACAATCTTGGTAGAAACATCGATGGCGATCAAATTATGAATATCTTTGCTTACTCCATGGCCAAAGAGGGGAAATTAAAGCAAAACACAGTTGTTGCTACTGTAATGAGCAATATGGGCTTAGAAATAGTGTTAAAAGAGTGTAATTGTAAGGCTGTAAAGACTGCAGTAGGAGATCGATACGTATTAGAGACCATGCTAAAAGAGGACTATAATCTTGGTGGAGAGCAATCCGGGCATATTATTCTTTTAGACCATAATACTACAGGCGATGGTCTTCTTACAGCAGTGCAATTAACTCAAATTATAAAAAAAGAAAACACTTCCTTACAAATGTTAGCAGACAAGATGACCATATATCCTCAAGTCCTCGTAAATGCTAAAGTAAAAAACGAAAACAAAAATAAATATTTAGAGGATATTATTATAGAAGAAAAAATAGCGGAAATCGAAGAACACTTCCATGGAAAAGGAAGAGTGCTGATACGCCCTTCAGGAACAGAACCTTTAGTTCGGGTTATGATTGAAGGCGAGGACCAAGAAGAATTAGAGTCTATAGCTCGAGAACTTGCAGACCTAATTGTAGAAAGGCTAGGCTAGTTTTAAGCAAAGTCATTCACTTTGGCATTACAAATAGAAAACCCCTTATTAACGAAACTCTTATTTAAATGCAAATAATCAAAGGTAACGGTACCTAAAAGGGGTTTTACATAGAACATAGAGGAGCAACGCTGAAGGCGTTGCTCCTATTCTTTAAAGTATTCAATTAAGTAACAAATCTCATGATCTGATAAGCTAATGTCATATTTCTCGCCTAAGAAAAAGAATTCTTTCTTAATAATTTTATATAGCTTTTTATTAGAGGTAATCACTTCGGGTTTATTAGGGTGATTTAAAGTGATTTTATGATCTTTTAGTCTACTAATCATAAAGGCTAAATGTAGTATCAAGCCAATGACATTAGAATCTCCTAGTTTTGTATTCGTTTTTTGAAGTACATTGTTGATATATTCATGAACATCTTCATAAAGTTTTTCCCCGTCTAAGTTTTGAATATTCTCCTTTAAAACCATAGGTAACCTTACTAAAGTTGTCTTTACATCGATGATCTCTTGTAGCTCATCTAAAACAGACATGCTTATGACATCGTGCATACTAAAATGTTTAATAGAAGTATTTATAGGAAAGGAAGAGATTATAAATAAAATTTCTCTCTCTAATTGCATTTTAGACAAAGTTTTCATAAATTCATGTTGGTCTAAACTATTTATAGGTATAATTTCAAATAAGCTTTTATCGTATTTCAGTTGATTATTCAATATATTTTTAATGGCAATGGATCCACCCTCACCTGTTAGACAAGTAGTAATGATAGCAATCTTTCTTTTTTCTACAGAAGGATCTGGGCTGATTCGATCGCTTATATAGGACTGTACTTGTAAAACATCATTATATATATAGTCTAAAGGGGTGCCAAGTAATGCCTTGCGAGTTGCCTCTATGACGTGAAGAGTTGAAACTAAGGGTATAGATTTGCAAGGAGTTTTTAATTCCTCCTCAATCATTTCTGAGAAAGTAGTCAGAGAACCCATATCTACTAAGAGGAGATAACCTGTAGCGTGTTTGTCCTCTAAGATGATTTTTTTTAATTTTTCGTATACTTTAGATGGGCTTTCATCTAAGGGCGCATCTAAGGCTATTGCATATTCTTCTCTAAGTAGCCCATTGACCACATTGACCATTGACGTTGCCGTAGAAGACCCGTGAGCAATGACGATAATTTTGATATGATCTTTTTTTGCCGTTTGGACATATTCTGGCAGAAAGAAAATAGTCAAGTATCCTGCTTCATCATCAGAGATATCGCCTTTAATGTGTTCACTTATAATGTTTTTGGCTTCTAATGCTATTTTGTATTCTTTTGGATAAGTGGTTCTTATATTAAGGAGTTGTGGATTGATAATATTTTTTTTATTGCGAATCCTCTTTATGAGTGTATCGATGTGCAAAGCAAGGGCAGTATAGCGATTACTGTTAAAATCTTTATCTAATTTAGAAGACACAAAGGAGATTACTTTATCAACACAAGCCATAGTATCTTTGCCTAACAGATTTTTGATTTCAGATTTATTGGCTTCTTCATCTTCTAAATTAATATACTTTTGAAAATGTGCCATAATATCTTTTGCTAGAACTTGATCAATATTGACCTCTGATATTCCTTTTGCTTGAAGCTGTGCTAACTTATTTTCAATAAAAGAATAAATATGATTATCTTCTTCTTCAATGGTAGGGATATCTGTTTTCATATTAGGTGCGAAGCGAAAGTACTCTACCTCCTCGCCTGTTAGTTTATTCCAAATCATACGGTGTTCCTTTTCCTTGAGAAGACCTTCACGTATATGAATAGGTAAACTTCTGCTACTAATTCGAACATCCTGTCGTACATTTGTTAGAAACTCAGAATAGGCCTTAGCGCAGATAAGCTGTATATCGCTTTTTAACTGCCCAATATTACCTTTGCACTCGTAGGATAAAAGAGCGCGAATCGTATTGCATGATACATAAATATCTCGACTTAATTTGATGCTCTCTTGCTTAAAAAAGCTCTTAATTAAATACAAACGCTCATCAAAAGCTCTCTCCTTAAGAGACGGAATGCTAAACATCATGGGTATTCTTCTAGTGAAGGTTTGTAATAAAGCAGAGCTAGGATCTTCTGTAGTGGCGGTTATGATTAAAGCATGGGTACTTCTAGGTTCACTATCTCCCATCCGGCGAAAAGTATTTGTATCTAAATAAGTAAACAAGGCTTCTTGACCTTCCGGAGGGAGTCGATGTACTTCATCTAAAAACAAGATTCCACCGTCGGCTTTTTCTATGAGTCCTACCCGATCGGATTCAGCCCCAGTATAGGTCCCCTTTTTTACACCAAAAAGTTGCGATATGAGTAATTGTGGATTATTACTATAATCTGCACAGTTAAATACGATAAAGGGAGCATCTTCTGGAAGTACATCCATTTCTATAGCATAAGAGTGCATTAATGAGACAAACATAGATTTTCCTACGCCTGTATCTCCGAGTATCAAGGTAGCTAAGCCCTTTGGGGGATAGAGTATGGCAGCTTTAGCCTGGTCTCTAGCGTCTTTTAAGCTCGTATTGTATTTTACTAGCTCATCTAATTGAGTGGTGACTGTTTTGGTAAGAGAAGCAGAAGCATTCTCTATATAGAACAAAACAGGCCTTCCAGAAGTCTTCTTTATTTTTCCTTCTTTGTATAGTTTGTTTAGTTCATTGCTCACATTTGAGCGACTCATTCCTAAAATATTTGCTAGTGTTTGAGTAGTGACGCCATGAGGATCATTTAATTCTTGTAATTTATTGTATATAAGTGTGTTGTTGTTCAAATAATCACCCTTTTATTATTTAATACATTTATTATAACCTATTGTGACAATGAAAACCATATAGAGTTTAAACACTAATCATAAAACACGTTAAAAACCTAAAACACTAAAAAGGATAAACCAAACACTACCGTATGCGTTTAAAACACTATTGTCGAAATATAAGATTTTACGCAAGATGAATTGGGTTTTAGTGTTTGGCATGAGAATTGCTATTAAGAAAGTATAGAATACACAATAAAGTACAGAATAAAATCAAGAATACATAATTAAAAAGGAGGAAATAGTAATGAATGAAATGGAAATGACTATTATGCAGTTAATTATACATTCTGGTGATGCTAAAACTCATGGATATGAAGCCATAAGAAGAATAAATGAGGGAGATAGTGAAGGTGCTGACGAAGAAATCAAATTAGCGCATGATGCATTAATCGTAGCGCATAATGCACAAACTTCATTACTACAAAAGGAAGCAGCAGGCGAAAAAGTAGAAATTTCAGCACTGTTTGTCCATGCTCAAGATCATCTTATGACGTCTATGAGTGAACTGAATTTAATTGAACAAATTGTGGAACTGCGTAAAGTAGTCAATACATTATTAGAAAATCAAAAATAAGAGGAGGATTAATAAGATGATAAAAATTAAATTGTTTTGCGCAGCAGCATTTTCAACGAGCGCTCTGGTAGAAAAAATGAAAAAAGCCGCTGCAGATAGAGGACTAGAAGTAGATATCGAGGCATGCGCCCAAGGAAAATTAGCGGATTCTTTAGATGATTTAGATGTGGCTTTATTAGGACCTCAAGTAGCATATACGCTACCAAAATCGCAAAAAATATGTAATGAAAAATGTGTACCTGTTGCGGTAATTCCTATGGCTGATTATGGCATGATGAATGGGGAAAAAGTATTGGATTTTGCACTTAATCTTATAGAAAAAAATAAAGAAAATAATCTCTAAGGGGGTAAAGAAATGAGTAAACAAGATTTTGGAAATAAACTCATGGAAATGATGATGAAGTTTGTCAACATGAAAGGAGTTATCGCATTAAAAGAAGGTATGTTAAGTATCTTACCTTTGACTGTAGTAGGATCGATATTCCTTATTATTGGAGCTTTACCATTTAAAGGTGTTACAGACTTTTTAACAAACACTTTTGGACCAGATTGGACAGCGCCATTTTGGCAAGTTCATGGCGGTACATTTGCAATTATGGGTATGGTTGCTTGTTTTGCAATCGGTTACTCATACGTAAAGAATGAAGGATATGAAGCACTTCCAGCAGGAGTATTATCCATTGCAACCTTCTTTATTATTCAAAATTCATTTGTCACGTTAGAAGGTGGCGAAGTAGTGAATGATGTCATTTCAAAAGCATGGACTGGTGGACAAGGAATGATCACAGCTATTATCGTAGGTTTATTTGTAGGTGCTACGTACTCGTGGTTTATGAGAAAGAAAATCGTTATTAAAATGCCAGATAGCGTACCACCTGGAGTTGCAAATCAATTTACAGCTTTAATACCAGCAGCATTTATCTTTGCTGTATCCGCAATAGTATATGGAATATTTAAATTTGGTTTACACACTACATTCATTGAATGGATTTATACTGTTTTACAAGTACCACTACAAGGCTTGACAGATTCTCTACCAGGTGCAATAGGAATTGCTTTCTTTATCTCTTTCCTATGGTGGTTTGGTGTACATGGACAATCTATCGTTAATGGCATTGTGGTATCTTTACTGACAGCAAACTCTGTAGCCAATGCCGAATTACTTCAACAAGTAGGGTCAGTAACTGTAGAAGGTGGCGCCCATATTGTAACACAACAGTTCCTTGATAGTTTTATTATTCTTTCAGGATCTGGAATCACTTTTGGTATTGTATTTGCAATGTTATTTGCTGCAAAATCAGAGCAGTATAAGAGCTTAGGAAAAATGTCTGTAGTGCCTGCAATATTTAATATTAATGAACCAGTTGTTTTTGGATTTCCTATAGTATTAAATCCACTTATGTTCATTCCTTTTATTGCCGTACCAGTAATTGCAGCATTGCTTGTATACGGTGCTATTGCTATCGGATTCTTACAACCTTTCTCAGGAGTAATACTACCTTGGAGTACACCACTTCTTATTTCAGGATTAATGGTAGCTGGTTGGAAAGGTGCTTTGATGCAAATCATCATCTTAGTAATGTCTGTATTAGTATATTTACCATTCTTCAAAAAACAAGATCAAATTACCTATAAACAAGAACAAGAAGCAAAAACAAAAGCATAATAAAACGCCTCGCACAATATCAAAGTGCGAGGCGTTCTTTCTTTTATTTAAGTAAAAAATCTTTTTTAATTCTAATTATTATTTTTATCATCCAGAGGCTTTAGCCGAAGGCTCACTGCTTATAATATGCACAAGAATAAATAGAATAAGAGCTAAGCTTTAATGCAAATAATTAAAATTAAGGATTACCATTGGTGATCTATAGGGGTTTGACTTACAACTTACAAGGTAATTCATGTTACTACAGTACCTATGGCACTGTAGTAACATGAATTCCTTTTTTTTCAAATGTTTCACGTATTTTATCTGGAATATTAGCATCTGTGTATAAAGCATCTATATCCCCAAGAGAAAAAAGACTTACCAATCCGTGACGATCAAGTTTAGTGGAGTCGCTGAGGATAATAACTTTGTTTGCTGATGCTGCCATAGATTTTACAGCTTCTGCACGCATTAAATCTGAAGCCATAAAACCAATAGTTGGTGAAAATCCATCTATACCTATGAAAAGTTTATCTACATAAAATTGTTGTGCGCAAATTTTTGTAATAGGTCCTACATTTACTTGAGATTCTTTTTGATACTCGCCACCCAGTAAAATCACCTTGCAATTTGAGTATTGTCTAATATAAGAAGCAATAAAAGCAGAGTTAGACATGATTGTAATATCTTTTTTGCTTTTAGCAATTTCTTCTGCAAAAATAGCACAACTAGAACCAGATTCAATCATAATGGTTTCCCCATTTGAAACAGTCTCTGCTGCAGATCGTGCAATCTTTAATTTGATATTGTAATTGACCGCAAGTCTATTGTTAATATCGTCGCTTTCATTTAAAACTGCATATCCGTGCTCCCGATTAATAAGGCCCTTTTCCGATAAGATATCTAAGTCCTTACGGATGGTCACTTGGGAAACATCTAATAGTTCAGATAGTTTCGATACTTCTATTTTTCTATTTTCATTGACAATATTTAAAATTTTTGAAAGTCTATCAGTCATCTTTTCCTCCTATTATTACGGATATGTAACTATTATAATATATTTACAACCTAGATTATAGTATAGAATCCTTTTATTTTGCGAACAATTTTAGTATACCCATAAATTATATCATAGATAAGTTTCAAATGAAAAAAAATATATATCAAATGAAGAAATATATATTTACATATGGATATAATTAAGCTATGATATTCATATAAAGGACAATGAGGTGAGCTAATGGAAGAAAAAAGAGCTGTAATATTTAATATCCAAAAATTTAGTATACATGATGGCCCAGGCATAAGGACGGTAGTGTTTTTTAAAGGATGTCCCCTTAGATGCCTTTGGTGTGCCAATCCAGAATCACAAATTGGAAAAATTCAGATTAGCTGGGACGATACAAAATGTGTAGAGTGCAATAAATGTGTTGAGTCTTGTCCAGAAGGATCCATAATAAATATTAATGGGCGAAAGCAAATAGATACGAATAAATGTAAGAATTGGGAAACCATTATAAAAGATTGTCCAACTAAAGGTTTTACTGTAGAAGGTCAGTATAAAAGCGTAGATGAGATTGTGCAAGAAGTCCTAAAAGATAAAGTATTTTATGAAGAATCTGATGGAGGGGTTACGCTATCAGGAGGAGAAGTATTGCAGCAGGCGGATTTTGCCATTGAACTTTTAAAGGAATTAAAAAAACATGGTATTCACAGAGCTGCTGAGACTACAGGATATGCAGCACCACAAATATTTGAGCGCTTTATCGAACACATTGATTTACTTTTATACGATATGAAACATCATGATCCTGTGAAACATAAAGAAGCGACAAATGTAGATAATAAAATTACCCAAGCAAATATGCGAACTGCTGTTAAAAAAGGAAAAAGGATTATTGCCCGAATTCCAGTTATTCCAGGTTTTAACGATGATTTAAAGGATGCTGAAGAATTCTGTAAACTGCTAAAAGATATTGGAATTAAAGAGGTAAATCTTTTGCCTTTCCATCAAATGGGTGAAAAGAAGTATGAAGCCCTAGGTATGGAATACAAGATGAAAGGTGTAAAACAATTGCATCCTGAAGATTTAAAGGAATATCAAGAGATATTTGTAAGAGAAGGATTTGACTGTAAAATATAAATTTGTTTTAGATAAAACAACACATATATTACGAATGAAGGAAAAATATTGACATACGTAACTGATTAGTGGTATTATGAAAATATAGAATTATTAAAAATGTAAATCACTATAAGGAGGATTTCTACATGAGTAATTATTTTGGTCATCTAACACCTAGAATGAAGCAATATCGTGAATCCGTATTAGATAAAAAACCATATATAGATGCAGAACGTGCAGTTCTTGCTACAGAATCCTACAAAGAAAACCAAGGGAAACCTGTTAATTTACAACGTGCACTAATGTTAAAAAACATTTTAGAGAATATGACAATTTATATTGAGGATGAAACATTTATTGTTGGAAATCAAGCATCTTCCAATAATGACGCACCAATCTTTCCAGAGTACACGATGGAATTTGTTATAAATGAATTAGATAAATTTGAAAAACGTGACGGAGATGTTTTTTACATAACAGAAGATACAAAAGAAAAATTACGTTTGATTGCTCCTTTTTGGGATGGAAAATCACTTAGAGATTATTCTAAATCTTTATTGCCAGATGAAGTAGCTCCATTCTTGGGATTTTTTGGAATGGAAGGAAAAATGAATTCTGGTGATGCTCACTTAGCTGCTGATTATCCTCAACTATTAAAAGTAGGACTACGTGGATATGAAGAGCGTACTCGAAAACTTAAAAGTAAATTAGATTTAACTGTTCCTGAGAATATTGATAAGTATCATTTTTATCAATCTGTATTAATTGTAATCGATGCTGTGCACACTTATGCAAAGCGTTTCTCAAAACTAGCTCTTGAAATGGCAAAAAATGCTACACCTGAACGAGCAGAAGAATTAAGAGAAATCAGTCGAATTACAGCAAAAGTACCATATGAGCCAGCAGAGACTCTCGCAGAGGCTATTCAATCTGTATGGTTTATACAAGTTATGCTACAAATTGAATCAAATGGACATTCATTGTCTTACGGACGTTTCGATCAATTCATGAATCCATATTATGAAGCGGATCTAGTAGCTGGTCGTATTACAGAAGAACATGCAGTTGAACTCTTAGCAAACTTATGGATTAAGACACTGACTGTTAATAAAGTCCGAAGTCAATCTCATACATTAAGTAGTGCGGGTAGCCCACTTTATCAAAATGTAACAATAGGTGGTCAAACTCGAGACAAAAAAGATGCTGTCAATAAAATGTCTTATTTGGTTTTACGAAGCATAGCTCAGACAAAATTGCCACAGCCAAACTTAACAGTACGTTATCATGCAGGATTAGACAATGAGTTTATGAGCGAGTGTATTGAAGTCGTTAAATTGGGATTTGGTATGCCAGCTTTCAACAATGATGAGACTATAATTCCATCGTTTATAGATTATGGAGTATCTGAAGAAGATGCCTATGACTATAGTGCTATTGGATGTGTAGAGACTGCAGTTCCAGGCAAATGGGGCTATCGCTGTACAGGTATGAGCTATATGAACTTCCCTAAAATTTTGCTTATTACCATGAATGATGGAGTAGATCCAGCTAGTGGACTACGTTTCGCAGAAGGAAAAGGTCATTTTACACAAATGAAATCTTATGAAGATTTGATGGCTGCATGGGATAGTATTGTTCGTGAGATTACTCGTTTGAGTGTTATTGTGGAAAATACATGCGATATTGGAATAGAGCGAAAAGCTCCTGATATTTTATGCTCTACGTTAACTCAAGACTGTATTGGAAGAGGTAAAACCATTAAAGAGGGTGGAGCGATTTATGACTTTATCTCTGGTTTACAAGTAGGAATCGCAAATATGGCAGACTCGCTAGCTGCAATTAAAAAATTAGTTTACGAAGAAGGTAAGATTACTCAACAAGAACTTTGGGATGCGTTAATGAACGATTTCCAAAGCCCTCGTGGAAAAGAAATTCAAGAATTATTAATGGAAGATGCACCTAAATACGGTAATGATGAGGATTATGTAGATCAATTAATTGTAGAAGCATACGATAGTTATATTGATGAGATTGAAAAATATCCCAATACCCGTCATGGTCGTGGCCCAGTTGGTGGAAGACGTTATGCCGGTACATCTTCTATTTCTGCAAATGTAGGTCAAGGAATGAGTACTTTGGCTACACCAGATGGACGTAATGCACATGAACCATTAGCTGAAGGGTGTTCACCAGCCCATAATATGGATAAAGCTGGACCTACAGGAGTATTCAAATCTGTTGCAAAATTGCCAACTGAAAAAATCGTTGGTGGAGTCTTGTTGAATCAAAAGGTAAATCCTATGGTTCTATCAAAAGAAGAAGACAAACAGAAATTGATTATGTTAATTAGAGCATTCTTCAATCGATTGAAAGGATATCACGTTCAATACAATGTAGTATCACGTGAGACCCTATTAGATGCACAAAAACACCCAGAGGATCATAGAGATTTAATTGTCCGAGTTGCAGGGTATTCCGCTTTCTTTAATGTCCTTTCTAAGGCAACACAAGACGATATTATCGAAAGAACGGAACATGTGATTTAATAATAATCTAAAAATAAAACCCCCCTTCTTTAAATAATAAGAGGATACCATGTTTGTATAAGAGCATAGTATCCTCTTTATAAAATGAAAAATATTTATGTAATGCATAGAAAAAATGATAAGGCAAAGAATGGTCTGAATTCCTTTAATGTATTGTAGTATAATATAAATATACGAAATTTTTTATTAAGAGGGATCCCTATGAAATTAAATACAAGTCAAGGGCTTGCACAACAACAAAAACAAATATTAACCACACAAATGCGGCATTCCTTGCAAATTTTAGAGATGCCAATTGTGGATTTAAAGATGGATATTTCAAAAAAAGTAGAAGAGAATCCTCTTTTAGAAGCTCATTATGAAGCCGATCATCCGAGACAGGATGAATTAGATAAGCTTGTTCGAGATGGGAAAAGGACTGAGAAAGAGTATTCTTTTTCGGACACGATTCATTATAATCCTGATAAAGATGTAGATCCTCTCAATTTTGTTACAGTAGAGAAAACATTAAAAGATTTTTTGAAAGAGCAACTAGTGGATGTAAAAGAATCTCATAAGATAAAGAGTATTTGCATTTATATCATCGAAAATCTTGATGAACGAGGATATTTAAATGATAGCGTAGAGAATATAGCAAAAGATTTACATTGTAGCCCTGAGGATGTAGAATACGCATTACAATGTATACAACGGTTTGAGCCATATGGTATAGCTGCGAGGGATTTAATAGAATGTTTAGAAATACAAATTGCTAAAAAAGGTATAGAAGATCAAAAATTAACAGAAATTGTTCAGTATCATCTTCCTCTAATAGCCGATAATAAACTTAAAAACATTGCTACTCTACTAAAAATAAGTATGGAAGAGGTGCAAGAGTATATAAGTATTATCAAAGATTTAGAGCCAAAACCTTCAAGAGGTTTTTTTACTGGCGATGAAGATGTATATATTATTCCTGAAGCTTATATTGAGATTATTGATGGAGAAGTGGTTTTAATACTTAATGATAAACTACTGCCTACATTAGCCATTAATCAATACTATGCGAATATAGCAAAAGAAAAAGGAAATAAGGAAGCAAGTCAATATGTAAAAGAAAAATTAAATGATGCCAAGGTTTTTATGAAAGCTGTGGATTTAAGAAAGGGCACCATCTCTCAGGTTTTGCAGTATATGGTAGAGAAACAAGGAGAATATTTTTGTAATGGTTTGCAGTATTTAAAACCTATGTCCATTGGAGAGGTTGCAGAACAGCTTCATTTAAGCGAATCTACTATTAGTCGAGCAATTAAAGAAAAGTACATACTAACTCCACATGGAATGGTCAAAATAAGAGAGTTGTTTACTAGTGGTATAAAATCTACTGGGCATAAAGACGACTTGATTTCGTCTAATTCGGTCATGTTTCAAATAAAAGAGTTTATTGACGCAGAAGACAAGTACCGTCCCTTGTCTGACAAAGCTATTGCGGAGGCTTTAAAAGAAAAAGGCGTAAAAATCGCAAGGAGAACAGTAGCTAAATATCGAGAAGAATTAGCGATTCCTTCTTCTAGTAAAAGAAAACAATACAAATAGTGTATTCTATGAAATTGTTGGATTTACCAATGAAGAAAGGAATCTTTCTTTAAAATATCTTATTTATTACAAATAAAACTAATTTAAGTTCTAAAGGATGGAGAAAAGCTTAATTTTTATAAAAAAACATTGTGTCCATTTTGAGAATAGTATAATATATTTAACTATGGAGGTGAACACAAAAATTGAATACAATAGCGCCAGGACTCATGTATTGAGTTGACGAGGATGGGGAGTATCGAAATACTCGGCGGATGCCCCAAACAGTTTAAATTCTCCTAAGCTGTCTAAAGGTTTAAAACCCACAGGTAACTGTGAAACAAAGACCTTTCTGAAAATATGGTTATTTATGGTAACCTTTCTTTGCTATGCTCTATAGCAGTTTCTTTTTTGGTACAAATAAAAATATGTAGTCTAAAGATTAGTAGACGGTAAGAATCTCTTTTGCTATAAGCTTACAAAAGAGTCCCTGTTTTGAAAGGAGAATGAATTATGTGTGGTATCGTAGGATATATTGGAAATAAAAAGGCAACAGAAGTACTGATTAACGGATTAAGTAGATTAGAATATAGAGGTTATGACTCAGCTGGTGTAGCTGTTAGCCAAGGCGGAAAAATACATACCAAAAAGCGTAAAGGTAGATTAAAGGTATTAGAAGAGCTTATGGAAAAAGAGCCCTTAGAAGGGACCATTGGGATAGGGCACACTAGATGGGCGACTCATGGGGAACCATCGGATGTAAATTCTCACCCCCATGCCAATGCAGATCATTCTATAGTAATTGTTCATAACGGAATCATTGAAAACTATATGGAATTAAAGGAAGAACTCATAAAAAAGGGGTATCGGTTTTTATCGGATACAGATACAGAGGTTATTGCTCATTTGTTAGATAGTTTATATCAAGGAGATATGGTAAAAACGGTTAGAGAAGCAACTACTTATTTAAAGGGCTCTTATGCTTTAGGTGTTTTATGTCACAATGAGCCAGATAAGATCATAGCAGTGAGAAAAGATAGCCCTTTGGTTATTGGCGTTGGAGAAAATGAAAACTTCATAGCATCTGATATTCCGGCAATTTTAAATTATACGAGAAATGTGTATTTATTGGATGACAAGGAAATTGCCATCTTGACAAAGGAAAATGTGATTGTATTAGATCAACATGGAGAAGAAGCAGGAAAACAAATCTTTAAAGTAGACTGGGACGCTGCAGATGCAGAAAAAGGTGGCTACGAGCACTTTATGCTAAAGGAAATTCACGAACAACCAAAAGCATTAAGAGATACGTTGACTTCGAGACTTTATGATGATAAAAAAGAAATTGTATTAGATAAAATCAAATTAGGAAAAGAAGAATTAGAACAAATAAATCGAATTTATATTGTAGCATGTGGCACTGCATACCATGCTGGATTAATTGGAAAATATTCTATTGAAAAATACGCTAGAATTCCTGTTGAAGCAGATATTGCTTCAGAGTTTAGATATAGAAACCCGATTATGGACGAGAAAACCCTGTTAATTCTCATTAGTCAATCAGGAGAAACTGCAGATACTTTAGCAGCTATGAGATTAGCAAAGCAAAAGGGAGCTCGAGTCATGGCTGTTACCAATGTAGTAGGAAGTTCTGTTTCTAGAGAAGCAGACGATGTACTCTACACATGGGCAGGACCAGAAATTGCCGTAGCTTCTACAAAAGCCTATACCACTCAATTAGCGTGTATGTACATGATCGCCTTACATTTAGGAATGTTAAAGGGAACGATTAATGAAGAAGAACTGACTAAAATCCAGGAGTCCTTAAAGGCTAGCCCTGAAATGGTCGAGGAAGTTATTAAAAAAGAAAGTGCCATTAAAGAATTTGCGTACGACAAATTTAATGTAAATGATGTATTCTTCTTAGGAAGAGGTTTAGACTACTACGCTAGTTTAGAGGGCTCTTTGAAGATGAAAGAGATTTCCTATATTCATTCAGAAGCTTATCCAGCAGGGGAGTTAAAACATGGTCCTATTGCATTAATAGAAGAGGGGACAGTGGTTATAGCCCTTTGCACTCAAACAGAATTGCTTGAGAAGATGATGAGCAATATTAAAGAAGTAAAAGCTAGAGGAGCATATGTTGTAGCCTTAGCCAAAGAAAGCGATAAAGCAATAGAAAAGGAAGCAGATAAAGTCTTCTATATTCCTGATACAAAAGACGATATTGCACCGATCCCCACAGTAGTAATATTACAAATACTAGCTTATTATTTATCTGTAGCGAGAGGTTGCGATGTAGACAAGCCAAGAAACCTTGCTAAGTCTGTTACAGTAGAATAGATAAAAATAATAATTATTCATTTGATTAAAAATAATAAAGTTTGACGAAAGATAATAAAGTATAGTTAAAGATAATAAAGTTTGGTTGAGCCTCGTGAGGTTAATGAAGGAGAAATCCCGATAGACTGCACGAGGCTTTTTGTTGCCCTGCGACGTATCTAGCACCTGAAACTGCAGAGTGCGAAGCACCGTAGAAGATACCCCGCCTGATAAGTAAGCCCATAAATCAATATTGAGAACGCTCCCGATTAAAAAATAAATAAAAAAGTAAATAGAGCCCTACGGGCCTGACAAATCCTCGCCTAATCCCGTGTCTTGGTCGCTCCTGACCATAATTAAATATATAAATATGTAATTATGCGGCAGCATTTCTTCACTACGATATCCCTATATTGCGCTTTCCGCCAAGTCGTGTACGTCGCAGAAGTAATTAAATAAATAATTAAATATGAAAGAAAAATCAAAGTCTGCTGCAAAACTCTCCATTTCTAAGCAGACTTTTTTATCTTTTTTGGCTCTTATTTTTATAATTATATTCAAATTGACTTGCTATAATCAGCAGTTTCACGAGCAGACTTTATTATTCTACCAATATATTCAAAATCCGTTTAACTGTAAGTATATTGTGGCTTTGAGGTACTTTAACCTATAACCAAACTTTTTTATACTTTACCAATCAAACATCAAATTCATCAACTATAAAGAATGATAAAGATGAATTTGGTGATTATAACAGTATATTGATGTCATAAAAATGTAAATTGTATAAACCTATCTATAGCAAAAACCTGGGAGAGTACTGAAATAAGTACATGAAATGATTTTTTATGTATTTATAAAACATGATGATGTAAGAAAGGAAGTCACCACACTCCTTAAAATGGTGATTTATTTTGGAGTCTAAATAAGCTTTTATTAATATTGATTGAGCACTATAATGATATCAGGAGGTGGAATTGTGTATCTAAATTTAGATGAGAGAAGTATGGAACTATTAAAAGTAATTGCATCTCAAGAAGATATCACTTCTAAAGACCTACAAGAAGAATTTCACCTAAGCAGAAATCAGCTTGATTACAGTATTCGAAAGATTAACGAATATCTGCAATTAGAAAATTACGACAAGATTACCCGATCTAATAAAGGCTATTTTAAAGTTGATAAAAAGGTGAAACGGTTTTTCTATGAAAAGAGCAATCCAGAAAGCAAAGTAAAGTACATACCAGCAGAAAATGAAAGAGTGCAATTAATTGTTCTCATGCTCTTATCAAAAGATTATGATTTGTCCTTGTTTCATTTTTCTGATGCCCTAGAGATCAGTAAGAATACTGTGTTAAGAGATTTCAGTAAAGTTAGAGAATTCTTAGCAGAATATAGTATTGAGTTAAATTATTCTAGGACAGAAGGTTATTTCCTAGGCGGTAAGGAATGGGATATTAGAAAACTGATACGGCCTGTAGTAGCTAAAATCTACGATTTCTACAATGGTCAAGAAGCCTTAAAAAAATATGGAAATATGAATCAAACTCAAATAGAAGACTTACAGAATAGAGTAGGGGCTATTGAAAAAAAGCTAAATATTAAGTACAACGATAAACGCATTTGGACAGTGCCTTATGAGTTTGCTATTATAACAAAGCGAATTCAAAACAAAAAATATATCGACAATTATTTTGGTATTAAGTTTAACGAATTGTCTGATACGAAAGAGTACAGCGTAATCAATTCTCTATTTGAGAGCGAGAAGGGTATTGAAATTCCTAGTAAGGAAAAGCTATATATTACACTGCTGCTCCTGTCGTTGAATTTAGCCGAAGCAAATGCTGAATTAGATATTAGTGCATTAAAGCAAAGCATACTAGAATTTCTTGATCTGTTTGAAAAGAGATCTGCAATTGTTCTTTACCATAAACAAGAGCTACAAGAGAAGTTGTACTTACACCTTCGCTCAGCAGTATATCGAATTAAGTACAATATGACGATGGAATATCCGTATATAGATACTTTAGGTAAAGAATATAAGTCTTTATATCATTTAGTAGAATACTCTTTACAGCCTCTTGAAGATTTTGTGGGAAAGAAGTTTCCGGATCAGGAAATCATGTTTCTCTCCATTTTTATCGGAGGGTATTTATACAATAAAGATAAAGCTATAAAAAACATCAATGCATTAGTGGTTTGTCCTAATGGGGTCATTTTCTCTAGTGTATTAAAAAATCAATTAGCGGGGATTTTTCCCTATATCAATTTTTTAAAGTCTGTATCTTTAAGTGAGTTTAATGAAATAAAGAACGATATGCAAGCAGATATTGTCTTTTCATCAGTACCTATAGAATTAAATCAAGATGTGGTAGTGATTAAAGAACCTCTCGATGAAACGGAAAAAAAGAGAATTGAAAATGTAGTATTTCAAAGGCTTTACAATATAAGTAGTGGCAATGTATTTACCAATAAAATCATTCGAATTATAAAAAAGTACTTTGAACTAAATCCAGATATAGAGTTTAAAATTGCCAATGAAATTGAAGATACTTTTCGTTCTCCAATACAAAGTACTAAAAATCAAAGGCTTAAAGAAGAGCCAAATCTAGTAGATATCATTAATCTTGACTTAATAAAGATTACTGATGAAGAATTAAGCTGGATAGAAGCTTTAGAAAAAGCAAGTATACCATTAGAGAACGGGGGATATATTAATAAAATATATTTCGAAGCGATGAAAAGCCAATATGAAAATATTGTACCTAACATTGTTTTAGGGTCTAGCATAATTATTCCTCA
Source organism: Alkalibaculum bacchi (assembly GCF_937875145.1). Taxonomy (GTDB): domain Bacteria; phylum Bacillota; class Clostridia; order Eubacteriales; family Alkalibacteraceae; genus Alkalibaculum; species Alkalibaculum bacchi_A. The sequence goes on from NZ_CALNCS010000068.1 coordinate 35,185, forward strand.
CTCTAAGCCTGAAGATGGATCAAAGAAATTAGGGATGAGTTTTCTTAAAATCAATAAGGGGATTCCTTATAAAGAGAACAAAAAACTATTTTATATAGTAGTTATATCTACTACAAATCAGCGAAACCATATTAATGCAATGCTGCAATTGTACAATATGTCTATGAATCCAAAAGCATTAAAAGAGTTGCAAAAGGCAAAAACTGCTGATGGTATATACAAAGTTTTAGAAAAATATCAAGAAGTAAAAGTGTAACAGATGATCTATGATCCGTCATCAATTTGCATGAATATGAAATAATCACAAAGTTTTGTGTTTTAAGATGTGGGTATAAATATAAAAAATAAATATTGATAGATATAACGCGCAAGCTTTATATAGGGTTGCAACTTAACCTAGGTTTAAGTAGAGAGGAGGAAAGTTTAGTGGGATTACAAGATTTTCTTAATAATGACTTAGTATTTATTCATACTTCTGCTCGCACAAGTGAAGAAGTTTTTAAACAAGTAGCTGCCAAGGCTATGTCAATGGATATGATTACAGATGCTTTTCTTGAAAAGGTTACAGAAAGAGAAAAGAACTTCCCAACAGGTATTGAAACGGAAAGGTTTGGTGTTGCCATACCGCATACCAATCCAGAGTATGTAAAAAAACAGTTTATTGCCGTTGTAACCAGTCAAGAAGGGGTACCATTCAGTCGAATGGATGATACAAATGCTCAGATTAAAGCAAAGGCTATTTTTGTATTAGGCTTAAATGAGCCACATACTCAATTAGAGTCATTACAAGCAATCATGGCTGTATTACAAAATGACGATAAAATCCAACAGATTCTTGATTCAACAGATGTAGAACAGGTTATACAAAGCATTTTAGCTTAAAAATATAAATTGAGGTGAAAGATTATGAAAAAAAGAATTTTAGTAGCGTGTGGAGCAGGTATTGCGACATCAACTGTAGTAAATGAAAAAATTACTACTTTATTAAAAGAAAACGGTATTGAAGCAGATATTAGACAAATAAAAATTCAAGAAGCAAAGGGTTTAGAAAAGGAAGCAGACTTATTAATTTCTACAACAATTTTGCCAACTACTTTTGAAATCCCAACAATTATCGCAACTGCATACATTTCAGGAATTGGCATGGATAAATTAGATCAAAAAATTTTGGATGCGCTTAAATAAGCCGCATCCTCAGAAATTATCTATAATATAAATAAAGAAAGGGAGTAAAAAATTGGATTCATTATTAGATGTAGTAAATTATATCCTTGGTCTTGGACCTACAGTTATATTACCATTAACACTGACAATCCTTGGTTTGATTTTTGGTACAGGTTTTGCAAAAGCTTTTAAATCAGGTATTACCGTTGGTATTGGTATGGTTGGTGTAAACTTAGTTATTGGCGTATTAACAGACAACTTGGGCTCAGCAGCACAAGCTATGGTTGAACGTTTTGGCCTATCATTAAATGTTATTGATGCAGGTTGGCCAGCAGCAGCAGCAGCTTCTTGGGCAGCTCCCATTGCAGCAATTATTATCCCAGTTGGTATAGCAGTCAACCTTATTATGATTGCTACAAAACTTACAAAAACATTAGACGTTGATATTTGGAATTATTGGCATTTTATCGCAGCTGGTGCAACAGCTTATGCTGTAACTGGCGGAAATGTTTGGTTTAGTATTTTAGCAGCAATTATCTATGAAGTACTTGTTTTAATTTTGGCAGACAAGTTCCAACATTATTGTGAAGATTTCTTCGGATTAGAAGGTGTATCGTTACCAACAGGATCTACAATTGCTTTTGCAATCATTGGTGTACCAGTTGGTAAATTAGTAGGAATGATTCCAGGATTAAACAAATTAAATGCTGATCCAGATACAATTCAAAAGAGATTTGGCATCTTTGGAGAGCCAATGATGATGGGCTTAATACTTGGTTTTGTCATCGGTGTGCTAGCAGGCTATGACATTGGTAAAGCGGTACAAGTTGCAGTTGCCATGGCAGCGGTAATGCTACTTATGCCTAGAATGGTTAAAATCCTAATGGAAGGCTTGATTCCTATTTCAGAATCTGCAAGAGGTTTCTTACAAAAGAAATTCCCAGGTAGAGACTTATACATTGGTTTAGATGCAGCTTTAGCTACAGGACATCCTGCAGTAATCTCAACTGCACTTATGATGTCACCTATTGCATTACTTATCGCTGTATTCCTTCCAGGAAATGCAGTACTACCTTTTGGTGACTTAGCTACATTAACATTCTACTCTGCATTTATCGTAGCATCACGTAAAGGTAATATTATACAATCTGTTATTACAATGTCAGTTGTTGTTTGCTTTAGTTTATGGATGGCGACAAACTTCGCGCCAGTTCATACTCAAATGATGGCAGCAGCTCAAGATGTTGGTACTACAGTATACTCATCATTAGATTTAGGTGGAAACCTATTAAACTGGATCATCTTAAAATTCTCACAATTTATGGCACCATTTGTAGGATAATTGAAAGTTCAAAACATGGTTCAAGTAGAATACTTGGACCATGTTATTGTATAAAATTAGTTCAATTTAGTTAAATGATAAAGGGGTTTTCTAAGATTTAAGGGGTTATACTATCGAAAAGGAGTGATCATTGTGAAAGCGCAAATTTTATATGATACAAATGTAAACAAGCTTGGGGAAGTGGAAGAATCAAAATGCGGTCCTAACGATGTAAGGGTAAAAGTTATGGCAGCAGGTATTTGTGGTTCAGACTCACACAAGATGCAGACAAAATGGAAGTATCAATTGCCAGCAGTTATGGGGCATGAATTTACTGGTGAAGTCGTTGAGATAGGTGAAAATGTAACAAATGTTCAACTTGGGGAACGAGTAGTAGGCATCCCTTTTTTGCCATGTAATAAATGCGAATACTGCGAACAAGGACTCTATTCTTTATGCGATGATTACGAGATGATTGGAACCCACTATCATGGAGCATTTGCTGAAAACTGTGTACTTCCTGCAAAAAATGTATTATCTATTGGAGATTTAGATTACGATCAAGCTGCATTAATAGAACCTTTATCCGTTGCACTTCATGGTGTAATAGGTATAAAGCCTGAAATTGGCGACACAGTTATCGTCTTTGGTTGTGGCGCAATAGGAATGCTTGCCATTCAAGTATTGCTTAACACAGGCGTAAAAGCTATTATAGCAGTGGATATCGACGATGAAAAATTACAACAAGCAAAAGATTATGGATGCCAATACACGATTAACTCTATGAAGGAAGATTTAGTAGGAAAAGTTAATGAGTACACCAATAATCGAGGCGTAGAAATTGCATTAGAGTGTGCCGGTTCTATTATCACTGAAGAACAATGTTTTCGTGTAACAGCTAAAAAAGGAAAAATTGGCTTCTTAGGGATTGCTTATAAAGATATTACAGTTCCACAAGAGTCCTGGGAAAGAATCTTTAGAAGAGAGTTGACTTTAACTGGATTTTGGAATTCTTACAGCGCACCATTCCCTGGCAGAGAGTGGTCCTCGGCTATCGATATGATTCGAGATGGCAAAGTAGATGTAAAGTCAATGATTTCTCATCGCTATAAACTATCTGAGCTTCAAAATGCATATGATATGATTGCTGGTAGAAAAGAAAAATACAATAAAGTTATTATAAAACCACAGGAGGTATAAGGATGAAGGCAGTTGTTAAAACAGCACCAGGCTATGATCAAATGGAGTTTTTAGATATTGAAGAACCAAAAGTATATGGAGATCGAATTAAGATTAAAGTTGCTTATACAGGGGTATGCGGTTCAGATATTCATACTTTTAAAGGTGAATACAAAAATCCAAAAACACCAGTTGTCTTAGGACACGAGTTTTCTGGACAAGTGGTAGAAGTAGGCCCAGATGTAACAAAATTTAAAGTAGGCGATCGAGTAACAAGCCAAACTACATTTGAAACTTGTGGTGTTTGCAGATATTGCTTAGAAAAAGACTACAATTTGTGTAGCACTAGAAAAGGAATAGGAACACAACAAAACGGAAGTTTTACGGAATATGTGCTTTCAAGAGAAGAAAGCTGCCATTTGTTGCCCGATTCTGTTTCCTATCAAGCGGCGGCATTATCAGAACCACTAGCGTGTACAGTACATGCAGCTTTAGAAAAAACTACTGTTCAACCACATGACACAGTATTAATCATCGGACCTGGTGTAATTGGACTACTTTTAATGCAAGTTGCTAAGGCACAAGGGGCAAAAGTCATCCAAACAGGTATTACAAAAGACGCAAAGAGATTAGCATTAGCAAAAGAAATTGGTGCGGATGTAGTAGTAGATACACTTACTGAGGATTTAGAAAAAGTAGTCATGGATATAACAGATGGATATGGAGTAGACAAAGCTTTTGATTGTTCTGGCTCAAAAGTTGCAGTAAATCAAGCATTACCATTAGTAGCAAAAAAAGGAACTTTCGTACAAGTAGGATTATTTGCACAAAAATACAATGAGATTGACAATGAATCTATTATCCAAAGGGAGATTCAATACATTGGATGTCGTTCTCAAAAACCAAGTTCTTGGCCTATTGCTCTAGATTTATTAGCGAATGGTAAAGTGGCTTCAGACAAATTAATTACCAAAGTTTATGATTTGAAAGGCTGGAGAGAAGCCTTCGAAACGACAATAGCTGGTACAGAAATTAAAGTTATGATAAAATCAAACGACTTAGAATAATATAATAGGCTTACCTCTGAATAAATAAAAAGCTATTGGCTTTTTAGAGGTAAAGCCTTTTTTAGAATATACTTAAATAAATAGGCCCATTGAAGAAATACAACTTATTAATTATAAGGTATAATATGTTATAATTAATAAGATATCTTGCATACGATGAGATAAAATTACGCAATAAGGAAAGGTGAAAAAATGAAATTAGTTATTGGTAGCGACCACGGTGGTATTCGATTAAAAGCAGCAATCGTAAAACATTTAGAAGAATTAGGTCATGAAGTAAAAGATATTGGACCTTTTGAAAATAAAAGTGTAGACTATCCTTCTTACGCATTTGAAGTATGTCGCAATGTAACAGAAGGACATGCAGACCTTGGCATCTTATGCTGTGGTACTGGTATAGGGATGTCTATGGCAGCGAACAAAGTACATGGTATTCGAGCAGCAGTAGTTTCTGATTGTTTCTCAGCAGAGATGACAAGACAACATAATAACTGTAATGTACTTTGCTTAGGCGAAAGAGTTGTAGGAGAAGGGCTAGCTCTTAAGATTGTAGACTCCTGGATGAACGCTGAGTTTGAAGGAGATAGGCATCAAAGAAGAGTTGACATTATTACAGAATATGAAAGCAACAAAAGATAATACGAGGAGGGAAATAAATTGTATCTTGATACAGCGAATATTGACCAGATAAAAAAATACATTGACTATGATTGGGTCAAAGGGGTAACGACAAATCCTACATTGATTGCAAGAGAAGGCAAAAGTCGAGAAGAAGTACTTCAAAGCATACTTGAAGTACTAGGAGAGCGTGAACTCTTTATACAAGCAGCAGGAGATACAAAAGAGGAAATTTGCGCAGATGCAAAAAAAATCTTAAAACAAGGCGATAAGAGAATTAAATTAAAAATTGCTGCTAATGAAGCAGGCTTTCAAGCCATGAAAGAAATCAAAGAAGTACATCCTGAAATAGGCATCATTGCAACTGCGATATTTTCTATTGAACAATGCTATATTGCAGCTTTAGCTGGATGCGAATGGGTTGCTCCATATATAGATCGAATGTCTAATCAAGGATTAGATTCAGAAGAAATTGTAAGCAATACAGCACAGCTTTATGCAAACTTAGGCTTAAACACAAAGATCTTAGGCGCTAGCTTTAAGAACACTTCTCAAATTATACACACTATGCTTGCAGGAGCAGATAGCGTAACGATTGCTACAAATTTACTAGATACAATTATGAATAATAAATTAGCTGCTGATAGTATAGCTGTTTTCAATGGGGATGCAAAGAAATTTGGATAATTCCTAAGCAACACCTCTCCCCTTTTTTATTACATAGTAGCGGGAGCTGGATTATTCATCATATAATCATTGAAACAGTAATTAAATACGTAGCACTTACAACTTAAAATAAAATAAAAATCACCTCAAGGGTGATTTTTATTTTATTATTCCATTATAAAAAATGCAATCAATAGGATCGATTAGAGGCTTAGAGATTTGCTCTTGTTTTAGAGCTAAGCCTATTTCTGTACAACCAGCGATGATAAGGTCTGCGCCACTATCTATGAGATTTTCAGCAGTTTTTTGTAGGAGCTGACTTGGCTCTTTACCAGTATTACCGCTTTTAATGCCATTTTTTCCATATATGGCTTCCATGACTTGCTTTTCTTGAGCTTCATCATCTGGTGTTAAGACTTCTATGTTTAAAAGATACTTATTAAAGAGACCACTTTTAATGGTTCCTGAAGTGGCCAAAACTCCTATTTTTGATACATTAGGATTATTATTTACAATATACTTGTAAAGCTCCTCTATAGCATTAATAACCGGTACAGACAGATGACTTTGTATTTCTTCTATAAAGTAATGAGAAGTAATACACGGCAGGAGCAGTAAAGTTGCTCCGATTTTTTCGAGGTTCTTCCCGCCAGCTACAATAGCGGAAACAGGGCTTTGCCCTCTGCCTAAAATGGCGGCTGTGCGATCAGGGATTTTGGGATTGCTATCAATGACAACGCGGTGATGATCTTGATCTTTTTCGACCTTTGTGCCCTTGATGATTCTAGTAAATAAACTCGCCGTTGCTTCAGGTCCCATACCTCCAATAATACCTATAACTTTATCGTCATTCATAGAACTACCTCTTCATTTTATAATATGCTTGTTTACGCAGTATATTTATTTTACTATAAATGTAGAGAAAATCATACCTTGTAATAAAAAAAAGTTGATAATAAGAAAGGTTATCGATATACTTTTTACTGAAAGTATACAATTATATAGGAAGTCGTATTATACAGAGAAACTAATTTAGTTTAAAGATTGCATAGATTTCAAATACAAAATTAGCATTAACAAAGTAGCTGTTTTTGCGGTGCAGATGTTGCAAACAGAAATGTTGATTTTTCGATTGTGCCTCAGAGTAGAAAAGTAAAATGAGGAGTTTAATAAAATGGCAAAAGCAACATAATATAAAGAGTTAGATTTGACACTGTATCGGGTAATACGATATAAATATATGATAGATTAACTAGAAAGAGGAGAAAGTAATGGAGTTTAAAGAAAGAGAATTTATTCCGGTCGTGTTAGGCGGAGATATCAATACGTATAGTGTTGCTAGAGCGTTTTACGAGCAATATCAAGTGAAAACATATACCTTTGGTAAATACCCATCAGGACCAAGTTACAATAGTAAAATTACGGAATATAGCCATAATCCTAAGAATGATGAAGATGCATTTTTCTTAGAAAATATAAATCGTTTTGCCAAACAACATGAATCCAAGAAAATAATAATCCTTGGATGTGGAGATAATTACGTTTCCCTTATTAGCCGATATCAAAAAGAATTAGCAGAGAATATTATTGCTCCATATATTGAATATGATTTAATGAATGAATTGCAGCAAAAACAACTATTTTATCAATTATGTGATAAACATGAAATTGACTATCCAGATACAATAGTACATACAAAAGATATGGGATTAGATTTTGAAATGAATTTTTCTTATCCTGTTATATTAAAGCCATCAGAGAGTGTAGAATATTGGAAACATTCATTTGCTACGCAAGAAAAAGTGTATAGTGTAAATAATAGAAAAGAGTTAAATAAAATCATTTCTGATATTTACGGGGCAGGATATGAAGATGCTTTAATCATTCAGGATACCATCCCAGGAAACGATGAACATATGAGGGTTCTTACTTCTTATTCAGATCAAAATGGCAAAGTAAAGATGATGTGTTTAGGACATGTTCTTTTGGAAGAGCATACACCAAGAGGAAAAGGAAATCACGCATTAATTATTACAGAGTTTAATGAAGAACTAATGTTAAAGGCAAAAAAATTATTAGAAGATTTAAATTATGTAGGGTTCTCTAACTTTGATATCAAATTTGACACTCGTGATGGTAAATTTAAGTTTTTTGAACTCAATACTCGTCAAGGACGAAGTAACTACTATGTAACAGGCTCAGGCTTTAACATAGCAAAATATCTTGTGGAAGAGCATATTTATGGAAAAGAATTAGAATTTGAAATGGCTAAAAAAGAACACTTATGGATGGTTATTCCAAAAACTGTAGCATTTAAATACGTAAAAGATGAAACATTAAAAGAAAAAATGAGACAATTAATTCGTGAAAAAAAAGTGGTCAATCCAATCTTTTTTCACAAAGATTTTGTTTTAAAACGTTTTATGGCGATGTTGAAAACTCATTTAAGTCATTTTATTAAGTTTAAAAAATATTATTATTAATATATAAAGGTTTGTTGATACCTATTTTAGATTCGGCAAGTATAGCTTATGATAAAATAAATGAGGTAGCAAAGGAGAAATAAAATGAAACAGATGAAAAGTTATACTATAAAAGAATTCACTGAGCTAATAGAGAAAGAATCGCTTCTTGTAGAATCAAAGTTATATGGAAGAGAAATGGAGTATATTGAAAATTTAACCTATAATTCCAAGGCAGCTTGCAAAAATACTTTATTTATATGTAAAGGTGCGAAATTTAAAGAAGAATATGTAAAAGAAGCAGTAAAAGCAGGAAGCATTTGCTATATTAGCGAAAAAAAATACGACTTAGAGGATCAAATTCCATATATTATTGTAAAGGATATACGAAAGGCTATGCCAATTTTAGCAGATACATTTTACAATTCTCCATGGGAAGAATTTAAGTTAATCGGAGTGGGAGGAACAAAAGGGAAAACTACTTCCGTATATTATATTAAGGCCATACTAGATGATTATCTCAAAGCAAATCAAAAGAATCCAAGCGGTATCATATCATCGATTGATGTATATGACGGTGTGGTTTCAAAAGTTTCACATATTACAACTCCTGAAGCTGTAGAACTTCATTCCCATTTTAGAAATGCAGCTGACAGCAATTTGGATTTTTTAGCAATGGAAATTTCCAGTCAAGCTCTAAAGTATGATCGTGTGGACCGCGTAAATTTTGATGTGGGAGTGTTTCTAAATATTTCAGAGGATCATATTAGCCCTGTTGAACATCCAGATTTTGAAGACTATTTTCAATCTAAATTGTCTATGTTTAAACAGACGAAAACAGCAGTTGTAAATATGGATGCGGACTTTGCTGAACGCATCTTAGAAGCCGCCAAAGCCGCGCAAGAGATCGTAACGTTTAGTATGCACGATAAAAACGCAGATTTCTATGCTTACGATATAATAAAGGATAAGAAAGGTACTTCCTTTAAGGTAAAGTACCAACAGTTTGATCGAGAATTTCAACTTGCAATGCCTGGATTATTCAACTTAGAAAATGCCCTTGCAATGATTGCAGTAGCATCCAAACTAAATATTCCTATAGAGCATATCTATTCTGGAATCAAAAATACCCATCCAAAGGGACGAATGGAGGTCTATACGAGCAAGGATGACACGATTGTGGCAATAGTAGATTATGCACATAATAAATTAAGTTTTGAAAAGTTGTTTGAATCCGTAAAAGAAGATTATTCAGATTATGAGATTGTAAGTGTTTTTGGATGTCCAGGACAGAAGGCATTAAATAGAAGGAAATATCTCGGCAGGATTGCAGGGGAAAATTCAAATAGAATTATTTTAACTGCGGATGAGCCTGCATTTGAACCTGTGGGAGATATTTGTAATGAAATTGCACAACATATTGATCCAGAACGCACATACGAGGTAATAGAAGATCGTACAGAGGCAATAAAAAAAGCAATAAAATCAGCAAAAGGAAAAACAGTTATCATGATAGTTGGAAAAGGTCATGAGACCAGTCAAAAAATTGGCAATCAATACGTAGACTACCCTTCGGACGCTGTAAATGCCCTTCGTTTTATCGAAGAGTATAATGCTCAAGTTTCATACAAGAGCATTGTAATAAAGCGCTAATATAAGGTACAATATCAGAAAACAAAATATGAACACACTATTGAGTAGCTCTTTTCTAGCAAGAAATCTAAGTGATTTAAACTAGGAGAGAGCTATTATGATTACAGACCTTAAAAATATTACCTACTATAAAATTAATTTTTTAGAATAAGTTCTAATTTGCTAAGGATACTATTAATAAGGTAGGTGTTTTCATGAAAAAACGAGTATTCTCAGTACTAATTATTTTTATACTTTCCTGTATATTAGTCGGGTGCTTTGGAAAAGAAGAGGCTACAAAGACAAAAAATAGTGAAAAAGATAAGCCTCCTAATCAATTAAAGGAATTACAAAGTGAAATAGACGAAGTTGTCAAAAATACGATGAAAAAAGATTGGACAGCAAGTTTAACGAAGACAAAGGACATTCAAACTACATGGAACGAACTATATCCAGATTTACAGGAAAAAGGAATTGCGCAAGAAAGTGTAGATGGGTTTGTAGAGGATTTAAATACTTTATCCAACTCTCTAATTGATATGACTTTGAAGTTACCAAAAGAAGAGCAACAGCAAGGTGGCAATCAAGAGCAAGACTCACAAGGGCAAACAACACCGCAAGGTGGTGACCAAGGAGAGGGAGGAGCGAATAAAGAGCAAACACAACAAACCAATAGTCAGTCATCAGATCAAGCCGATGGAGGAGAAGGTAAGCAAGAAGATAGTGGCGCGCACGGTGAACAAGAAGGGGCTCAACAACAGGATCAAATAAATAAAGACCCACAAAAGGCTCTTGAAAAAGTCGATCCTACGGTAGAGTTAAATAAGGAAGAGCTAAACATTGTAAGAAACTCTGCTGAACTGCAAAAACACATGAATAAATTTATCAGCCTTTTTAATGTGCAAGCGCCCGGAGATTTATATCAATTAAAGTACTTGTTACATGATATAAACATATCTTCAAAGGAAATTAATTGGGAAAAGGTGAATTCTTCCATGAAGAGCACTTTAAACTTGTGGAGTTCTATTGAACCGAAGGCCTTAGAAGCGGATAAAAACTTAAATCTACAGCTAAAACAAAGTATTAATGAAGTAGAAGATGTTGCCAGAGAGAAAAATGAAAAGCTTATTGGAATGAAGACAAAAATAAGTTTAGAACTTATCGAGAAACTTATAAAAGCATTTGAAGAAAAGTAGGGTTTAGTAACATTAGTTACAGAAAAAATATGTTATGAAGACTATACTAAGGGTATAGATAAAGTATAAAAAATTAGGAGGAATTAAAATGAAAATAGAAAAAACAATGACAATCGGTGAAATAATAAGAATGGATTCTAATTTAATCCCAGTATTACAAAGATTTGGAATGGGTTGCGTAGGTTGTCCATCAGCACAATCTGAAACATTAGAAGAAGCAGCCATGGTTCACTCTATTAATATTGACGAATTACTAATAGCATTAAACAAATAAGGGTTTTCCCTTATTTGTTTCATTCATAGGAAACGACACGCCCCCTGTCGTTTCCTATATTAAAAATTTACAATTGAGAATTTCTAATTAAAAATATGAAGAATTATTAATTGTAAGTTTTTAATTAGATCATGTGAAAAACATAGATTATTTTAAATAAGAGAGGATAATAAAAATGAGTTTATTTTTAGGAAAAATACACTACTGGTTATACGATAAAATTTTATGGTTTGAAGATGTAGAAATAGAAATTGCCAGATGGGCAAAAGAAGAAAATCTACCTATTGAAAAATGGACAATGGATATAGATCAAAAATACGGTGAATTAACAGGTGGTAGGCCTTTAGAAGATATTATTGATACGTCAAATATTCATGGCTGGTTACAAGGGAAAATTTTAGTAGTAGAAGGAAGACAGGCATATTTAGTAACTCAAATTCTAAATGAAAATGCTCAGTATAAAGATTCATTAATAAAATTATTTCAAACACAGGGAAAGGCCGGTGCATTAAAATATTCTGAAGTGGAATTAAGTACTCCAGAAGAGGTCTACAATGCACTAAATGATTTTATCTTAGAAGGCATGCCTTGTGACAGAGTAAATGAAGTGATTCATTCAGATGATGAAGAAATTCGTTGGAAGAGGACCACTTGTTTACATAGTGAACACTGGAGCTCTGTGGGTGGTGACGTAGCCATTTTTTATGAATTAAGAGAAGCTTGGATTCAAGCCTTCGTAAGTGCATTAAAAGGAAGCTTTACGTATGAAAAAGTATCGGATGATACACAAAGAATCATACATTAAGGAGGAAGAAAAATGAAAAGTATTGAATTAATGGTTACTGAACATGAATACATTAAAAGAATGTTGGCCGTCCTTAGAAAATATAGCTATAAAGTAGTAAAGGGCGAAGATGTAGATATAAACGACTTTTATTTAATGATTGATTTTGTGAGAAACTTTGCGGACAAGCACCATCATGGTAAAGAAGAAGAAATTTTATTTAAACAAATGATGGCACACCAAGGCCCTGTTGCAGATAAGCTTATAAGGCATGGTATGCTTGTAGAACACGATTTAGGAAGACTTCATATGATGGATCTTGAAGCAGCCTTAAAGGAACTTGAAAATGGCAATGATGAAGCAAAAATTGATATCATAGCAAATGCAGTAGGATATGCTGCCCTACTTGCTAGACATATAGATAAAGAAGATAATGTAGTATATCCATATGCAGAAAATGGACTTCCAGAAGAAGTCTTAAGAGAAATCGATGAAGATTGTGATCAATTTGAAAAGAATGCACAAAAAGAACAAGTTCGCGAAAAGTATATTGCTATGTTAGAAGAGTTAGAAGCAAAAATTGGATTGCTAAAAGAGTAACACCATTTACTCACCCCCAAAATAATATTAAAAAAGCTACAGAGAATCATTTTCTGTGGCTTTTTAATAGCAAAGTCCTCCTTTTGACCTGCAAAATTCAGCCCTATAGTAGTAACATTTAAGGAATTATTGTTAATTTTTTTTCTTTTAAAGTTATATAGTCAAATAAATGGGTATAAATACTATTGTAATAATAATCACTATAGCTAAGTGTTGAAATTAAGAGCTATAGAAAAATAGATAAGGAGAGTTTATATGGATTACAAAATTACAGACAAAGTAACTTGGGTGGGTAAAATTGATTGGGAACTACGTATGTTCCACGGAAACGAACTTTCTACAAAAAAGGGTTCTTCTTATAATTCTTATCTTATAAGGGATCAAAAGAATGTACTAATTGATACTTCATGGTTGCCATATGACAAAGAATATGTAAGCAATTTAAAAAAGGAAATTGACTTAAAAGAGATCGATTACATTATAGCCAATCACGCAGAAATTGACCATAGTGGAGCATTGAAGGAACTGATGAGAGAAATTCCTGATACACCAATTTACTGTACTGCAAATGGCGTTAAATCTATTAAAGGGCATCATCACGAAGACTGGAACTTTGTTACGGTAAAGACAGGTGATACTCTAGATATTGGAGAAAACAAACTTATATTCATTGAAGCAAGAATGCTTCACTGGCCAGACACAATGTTTACTTATATGACTGGAGAGAATATCTTATTTAGTAACGATGGATTTGGTCAACATTATGCTTCTGAAAACTTTTATAATGATCTAGTAGATCAAGAAGAATTATACCATGAAGCATTGAAATACTATGTTAATATTTTAAATCCATTTAATGCTATTGTAAAAAAGAAAATAGAAGAAATTTTATCTTTCAATCTCCCAGTTGATATAATATGTCCAAGTCATGGTGTTATTTGGAGAGATAATCCAGCTCAGATCATTGAACAATATATGAAATGGGCAGACAATTATGTAGAAAATCAAATCACATTAGTTTATGATACTATGTGGAACGGTACTCGCAGAATGGCAGAAACTATAGCGAAAGGAATTAAAAGCGTAGACGATGATGTTACTGTTAAGCTCCTTAATACAGCCAAAACAGACAAAAATGATATTATGGTAGAGGTTTTTAAATCAAAAGCTATACTAGTAGGCTCATCAACAATTAATAAGGGGATTCTTGTCTCAATGGCAGGCAATATTGAGATGATAAAGGGATTACAATTTAAAAACAAAAAAGCTGCTGCATTTGGATCATATGGTTGGAGTGGAGAGTCTGTCAAGCTCCTTACAAAAGAAATGGAAGAATCAGGATTTGAAATAGTAGACGAAGGAATCCGTGCATTATGGAATCCTGACGAAGATGCTTTGAAACAATGCTACGAGTACGGAGTAAACTTTGCGAAAAAAGTGAAATAACTAGCGGCTAGTTCCTAGTCTAGAGTTACTAGCACAGTTGCTACATTGGGTAGCTTAATAAAGTAAAATAGTTTAACAAGAGTCAGAGAAATCATATATTGACGAATTTCTTTGACTCTATTTTATTTATAAATTTTTATATAAAAAAAATATATATTATGGAACAATACAAGGCTTTTAAGGAGTACACGCAAGCTAGAGACGAAAAGCAATATGCCTTGAACTTTGTAGTTTATCGGGATATAATAGTACTAAGCTTTAAAATCCAGCTATCAATTTTGATGATTTAATGATTAAGAATAAAGCAAATTATCTAATCATGTCAATAGAAAGACAAGATATTGAAAGCATAAAAGTTTTAAAATATGCGAATATGTTGAATACACTATACCCCAATGTATTAACAACCCATAACCTTAGCGAGAGCATAGATATAGAAATCAAAGGTTATGAAAATGATACAAGAGAATTGTGGCAAATTTCTGAGGTGCGAAACCTTATTGGGGAATTAAACAAGGAGTTCAGTCAATGGTTTTATTTCCTAGACAAAAAGTCAGCGATTTTGTACTATATAACCATGTGTATCTGTGGCAAGAGCCTTGCAGAAAAAGAGAAATACAAGATGAACAATTTATTATTACATGATTTTATAAATGATCAACTGAAGAACTTAAATGAAGTATGCTACTATTTAAATGATATTGAAAAATATGACGAGTTAAAGAGGAATTCCTTTGCATATTATGAAATGTTTTTGCAATAAAGGTGATTGTTATATATATAAAAGATAAAGTATTGGTTTCATACTGGTTTAGCGATTAAAAGGGATTTTTAGGTTACATTAAAACTAAAAATTCCTTTTCCTTTTATGGAACTAAAATACAGATACGATAAGGAGTTTTTATATTGAAATATAAGGATTATTATGAAATATTAGGCTTGGACAAAAATGCAAGCCAGGAAGAAGTAAAAAAAGAATATCGAAAACTGGCCAAAAAGTATCATCCCGATGCAAATCCTGGAAATCAAAAAGCAGAGGAAAAGTTTAAGGATATTAGTGAAGCGTATGAAGTATTAGGTAATAAAGAAAAGAGACACAAATATGATACATTTGGATCCCAAGGTGGATTTCAAAATGGCTACGATTTTGACCCTTCTCAATTTGGTTATGGAGGTAATACCCATTACAAATATAGTACTGGTGGGGGCGATGGATTTAGTGACTTTTTCAATACGCTATTTGGTGGAGGAGCTAATTTTGAAAATATGTTTGGATCTTCATCAGGTAGAAGGCGCGAACACGGTTCTGCATACAATCGCGGTATAGATGGAAAAGACATTGAGGTAAAAGTCAATATTACCGCACAAGAGGGATTTCTTGGAGAGCAGAAAAAAATAAGTATTCGGGTTGGCGAAGATACAAAGACCATTAATTACAAGGTGCCTATAGGTATTCAAGAAGGTGAAAAAATTCGTCTAAGAGGCCAAGGGCATAAAGGTCGTTCTGGTGGTAAGGATGGAGACCTCTATATAATGTTTCACTTTAAGAAACAAGAGGGTATGATGTTAGAGGGTGCCAATCTTTATCTAGATATTGAAGTATATCCTTGGGAATCTGCATTAGGTACTCAAAAATCGGTACAAACATTAGATGATAAAATATCTATAAAAATACCTGCAGGAATACAAACGGGCAAAAAAATAAGAGTATCTAAAAAAGGCTATATTTCAAAAGACTCTAGCCGTGGAGATCTGTATCTAAACATTAAAATAGTAAATCCAGAATCTATAAGCGATGAAATGATGGAATTATTTAAGAAAATGAAAGATTTAGAAGACGCTTAAAAGAACTTAAAATCTTTTACGTAGAACGTATAACTTAAAGTGCCGAAGGCACTTTTTACATAGGAGCGATAAATACATGAAAAAATACGACCCTCACTTTGACGAATTGCAGTATTTGCAAGATTTAGCATCATCTTATTGGAATTCAGAGGTTTTGTTTTCTGCCCTAGAGACAGAAATTTTTGAAGTGCTACAGGAGACAAAAACAGTAGAAGAAATTGGACCAATATACCATTGTCAAGAGTCTGTTTTAAAACCATTTTTAGGAGCATTAGTCAATATGGGCTTCCTCTGTGAATACAAGGGAAGCTATTCCAATACGCTGCTAACAAATAAATATCTAATAAAGGATTCTTCCGTATATCAAGGAGATTTTATTCTATGGATGAAAGAATCACAAGGTCAGTGGCAAAGCTTAAGCAAGATTTTAAAAGAAGGATTTGAACTAGAAAAAGAGTATAAAGAACAAAAGCAATACACGAAAGCCATGAACACTCTTTTAAAAGGAATGGAAAATATAGTCGAAAGCTATTTTGAAGGTGTAAAAGGTGTAGAAAATATATTAGGAATAGGACCAGGTGCTGAAAAAGTTTGTCAAAAGCTCTTACAAAGATTTCCTCAAGGACAAGCAAAATCCTATAGCAATAGAAAAATACATGCAGAACGTCAGGACCCCATTTTAGAAAAATGGGATGAAGGGATATATGAGATAATCTTTCTGTCTAATCTAGGAATCCTCTACTCAGAAGAAGAAATTACCCATATACTTAAAGAAGCGAGTAAACAACTATCACAGGATGGATACCTAGTAATCTATGATGTGTTTTTAGACGAAGGCACCCTTATATCCAATATGAAAAGCTTAAACAGAGTACTTAAAACCAAAAATGGAAAGGCCCTTTCACCAAAGTGGCTTTCTCATGAGTTTGAAGATTTAGATATGAAGGAGAGCGGTATCATATCTCTTGAAGGAGGAAGGGGAATCTTATTTTCATCAAAGACAACAGAAAGAATTGCTGCCTTATCCATTGATAAAAAAGATTATTTTATTCAAAAACTAAAGAATATAGGCTTTAAAAGTGCAAAAATCATCGATCCTAAGGACGATGTATGCTTAACAAATGTAGCCCATTTAAAGTGTAAATACGGTTGTGAATTTTACAATAAAGAAACCTGCTACAAAGAATGTGATCTAGAATATACAAAAAAAATTCTAGGTGAATTTAGTTACGGTATTCTAGTTGAAGGGGAACCTCCTACAAAAGATTTTCAAATTTCCATGTTACAAGCTGAAAAGCAAGCCTTTAAGCTGGGGTACTACAAGGCTTTTGCATTATGGGCAGGGCCTTGTAGTATCTGTGAACATTGTATTCAGGATAAAGAAAACTGTACGAAAACGAGACCTTCTATGGAAAATTACGGAATTGATGTTTTTGCAACAGTACAAAAACAGGGCGATTCTCTAAAAACACTAGCTTCTAAAGATGGTTTTGTAAAATATTACGGTCTCTTATTATTAGAATAAAATTTATTTACTGCAAAGAATTTTCCTAATAAAATAAGAGTATAAGGAAAAGAATTTAGAGTAAAATAAGTTAATGAAAAATACTTTTTGTTGAGAGGAGTAATACAAATGAAAGCAGTTGTTGATAAAGATTTATGCATAGGATGTGGTTTGTGTCCTTCTATATGTGAGGATATATTTAGTATGGATGATGACGATTTAGCTATAGCGAAGGATATAGAAATCCCTGAGGATATACTAGATGACGCAAAAGAAGCGGAATCCTCATGTCCAACAGATGCAATAACAGTGGAGTAATAAGGTAAGGTGGCAAGCAAAGACTTTTTTCGTCTAAAGGTGAGGAGTAGAGGCGAACTGTGTTCGCCAATACGCTTCTGCTGACCACCTATTACATAGTATAAAACAAGGATTGTCTAAAAGTGATTTTGTAATGGATATTCAAAAATATAATCTACCCTATAACCCTATATGGAATTCTTGAATAAATATACAATTTAAGTTATAATGAAAGCTAAATGTATGAATATCACTAGGAGGTACTAATGAAGGAAATCGAATTGGCAAAAGAACACTTTGGGCGTCTCATTGAAGAACAATTTGCGCGCATTGAAAATATGAAAAAGGACAATGAATTTCTCAGCTACGAATCTTTAGATACCATCATCATTGGTATTGTAGGCGGCGACGGGATTGGTCCATTTATTACAGGAGAAGCTCAAAGAGTTTTAGCGTTTTTATTAAAAGATCAAGTACAAGAAAATAAAGTACGTTTTAAAGTTATAGATGGTCTAACTATTGAAAATAGAGCAGCTCAAAAGACAGCTATTCCAGCAGATGTTTTAGAGGAATTAAAACAATGCCATGTTATACTAAAAGGACCAACAACCACGCCAAGAGCGGGAGATAAATGGCCTAATATAGAAAGTGCTAATGTAGCTATGAGAAAAGAGCTAGACTTGTTCGCTAATGTAAGACCAGTCAAGGTTCCGGATCAAGGCATTGACTGGACTTTTTATAGAGAAAATACAGAAGGCGCTTATACACTAGGAAGTAAAGGGATTCATGTAAATGATGATTTAGCTATTGACTTTACAGTTACGACGCAAGAAGGTTCTCATCGAATTATTAAGGCGGCTTTTGAATACGCTAAAAAAGCAGGAAAGACAAAAGTTACAGCAGTAACAAAAGCAAATGTTATAAAGACTACAGATGGTAAGTTCTTGGCTATTGCAAAAGAGATCGCTAAGGATTATCCAGGAATTGAATTAGATGATTGGTATATCGATATTATGACAGCAAAATTAATCGACCCTAAGAGAAGAAGAGATTTTCAAGTAATGGTACTCCCTAATTTATATGGAGACATTCTTACTGATGAAGCGGCAGAATTTCAAGGTGGCGTAGGTACAGCTGGTAGTGCCAATATAGGCAAGAGATATTCTATGTTTGAAGCCATTCATGGTTCTGCACCTAGAATGGTAGAAGAAGGCAGAGGAGAATACGCTGACCCAAGCAGTATAATGAGAGCTTCTATTATGCTATTAGAGCATATCGGTTTTATAGATGAAGCCAAAAAGCTGCAAATGGCATTAGATATTTGTGGATTATACGAAACAAGGGTTTCCATTACTGGCCGTGAAGATGGGGCGACTGGTGCAGAATACGCACAGTATGTTTTGGATACGGTTCAAGATGAACATCTTGAAGAAAAATGGAAAAATTACCAAAAGTAAGAGTCTCTAGACTCTAGTCCTTAGTCACGAGCTTCTAGAGATTTGTATGGGGTCTTTGCTACCGTAGATAGCTATAAGGTATGTGATACGGAACGAATAGAATTTTAAGTGTATAAAGAAAGAGGCTTTGGTTAAATAAAATAACCAAAGTCTCTTTTTTAGTAACACATGTAAGCTAGAGACTAAAGCGTCGCAGACGCTTTCTTTCCTCTAGCTAAAGATGCAAATACCCCTAGTAAACAGAGAAAAGCTAAAATGGCGAAGGTTACTTTGAAACTCTGCATAAATTGAGGAATTGTTTTTGCGCCGATTTGTTCATTGCCCATGAAAATTGAAGTGATTAAGGCTGTAAGGGACATACTAAAGGATTGACCTACCGTTCTAGAAGTCCCCAATATTCCGGAAGCGACTCCATGATGTGTTTTATCTACACTGGACATAATAGAGTTTGTGTTAGGGGAACTGAAAAATGCAAAACCTGCTCCTACTAAAGCTAATAGAAATACGACAAGGGCAATCGGTGTATTTTGGTAGAACAAACTAAATACAAATAAAACAAGGGCAATAACGGACATACCAATAGATGCTAAAACCTGTGATGGGATTTTGTCAGATAGCCTGCCTGCAAAGGGCGATAGAATGGCTTGAACTGCAGGCTGGGTTAATAGGATTAGACCAACAGTAGCTGGTTCAAGGGACTGGGCTACTTGTAAATATAAACTCATCAAATAGCTTATGGCATATGTGGAGCTGTAATTAATTAATGCTGCTAGAGATGAGAAAATAAGCAATTTATTGCCTTTCATTAATTTTACATCGATAATAGGAAAAGAGATCTTGCTCTCGAAGTACATAAAAGCACATAGCATCAGGATGCCTAATATTAAGGTATACTTACTCCAATTTCGTAGAAGTAAATTGGATAAGCTGAAAATGATTAAGAAAATGGAAATGCCGTAAAGACCTGCACCTTTTAAATCAAATTTACTTTGTGATTTATCTATGATATCATCTGTACGAAGGACCCTAATGAGTAAAAAAATCAATAGAAAACCTATTGGAATAGGAAATAAAAAGATTCCGCGCCAGCTTGTAAAATTTAGAATAGCACCACCGATAATTGGACCTGCTGACAAACCTATGTATACACAAGCTACATTTATTCCCAGAGCCTTGCCTCTTTCATTAGGTGGATAAGCAGCACATACAATAGATACTATGGCTGTACTGATCATAGCACATCCGATGCCTTCTAGTACTCGAAAAACCAGTAAAAAATAAATCGATTGAGATAGTGCACACATAAATGTAGATATAGTGGAAATAATTGCTCCAATCAACATGAGTTTTTTCCGACCAATCATATCCGAGAGCTTTCCCATAGGCAGGGTAAACATAGCGATAGCTAAAATAGTTGATGAGGTAATCCAATTTACTAGTGAAGAACCAATTTTTAGGTATGTACCCATATAAGGTAAGGCGATATTTACAGAAGTGGTAATAAACGGTGTCCAAAGAGCGCCTAAAATTGAAATAATCAAGATGATTTTTTTATTGTCATTCAATGTTTGTAATCCTCCTTTTAGAATGATTTTGTATTTGATTGCGATATTATATCATGAAATAAGGTAGATTGCCTCAGCTGCTTTGCAGCTTCGGTCGTAGGCACTTGCTCATAGAAACCACCTCATTTTCTCGTGCAAGCACAAAAAATGTTTTGGTTTCTGCGAGCCAATCTGCTGATTCGAATATTATATCACAAAGAGTGTAGAGGAAAGGACTGATAGCATGAAAAACATTTGGCGCATTGTGTTAGTTGTAGTTTTTTTGTTCGTAAGCTTTTTTGGATTAGGTCCAGTTTTGATGGCTGATGGTGTATTGACAGAGAGATTGATGACACTATTCATTGTCTTGCTTCTCTACGGTCTGATTGTTTATCTGTGGAAAAAAATATCTAAATAATAGGTGTGATTTGTTGAGAAAATATATGGAGATAGCTTTAAATATCGCAAAAGAAGGTATGAACGCAGGAGAGGTTCCCGTCGGGGCAATTATCGTAAAAAATAATGAAATTATTTCAATGGCTCATAATGAGGTAGAGACTAGTACAAATCCAATTGCTCATGCAGAAGTGTTAGCGATACAGAGAGCCTGTGAAATAGTAGGAAATTGGCGCTTAAGCGATTGCACTTTATACGTCACCTTAGAACCCTGTATTATGTGTATGGGAGCTATATTTAATTCTAGGATTTCTAAACTCGTATATGGGGCTGGAGACAATAAACTAGGCGCAGTAGAATCACAATCGGATTTTATTCACAATCCACTATTTAAAAATATAGATATTTATCCGGGGATTTTGGAAGAAGAGTGTATACATTTAATGCAACAATTTTTTAAAAAGATTAGGTGATAAGGTGGTAAGGAGAAACAAAAGGCCACCAGAGGTGGCAATACGCTTTTGCTTACCACGCCTATCTTAATCCAAATTATGAATAAACAGTCCGCTTCTAAGCTTAGGTTCAAACCATGTAGATTTTGGTGGCATTAGTTTTTGTTGGTCTGAGATCTTCATCAATTCTTCTGCAGAGGTAGGATACATTGAAAAGGCTATTGTCATATCTTCTTTACAACGCTTTTCTAGCTCTTCTAATCCTCTAATTCCACCTACAAAGTCAATTCGATTATCTGTTCTCACATCTTTTATGCCTAATACTGGCTGTAAAATGAAGTCTTGTAATAGGGATACATCTAGATTTTTTACGATATCAGTAGAGAGTTTGTCTTCTTTAATCTTTAACTCGTACCACTTTTCCTCTAAATACATTCCCATGGTGCCCTTTTGAAACGGTTTTACTGGAGAATCGCATAGCTCTACATGAAAATCTACAGAGATTTTCTCTAAAAATTCATTGCTAGAAAGTCCGTTTAAGTCTTTGACCAATCGATTGTAATCCATAATGTGGATTTGATCGTGAGGGAAAAGAACACTCAGGAAAAAATTAAACTCTTCCTGGCCAGTATAATCAGGATTTTCTTTTCTTCTTTTTAATCCAACCTTTACAGCAGATGCAGCACGGTGATGGCCGTCTGCTATGTATAGGGCAGGAATTTCACTAAAAATATTTTTAAGAGTATTTATAGTGGGAGTATTATCGATAACCCAAATCTCGTGTTTGATTTGATCATCGGATACAAATTCGTATTCTACAGGATTGGTTTCAATCCAAGAGCTGATGATTTCATTGATCATGCCTTGCTTCTTATAAATCATGAAGATAGGACCTGTATGGGCATTGCAATAATCGACGTGATTAATTCGATCTAATTCCTTTTCTTCTCTTGTAAGTTCGTGTTTTTTAATGTCTCCATTTAAATAATCATCAATATCACAACAGCAAACAAGACCTGTTTGCTTGCGACCAGACATGGTTAAACGGTATATGTACAAAGATTTTTGTAAATCTGCTACAAGGATATTTTCTTGTAGCAGATAATCTAAATTATCCTTTGCCTTTTGATATACTTCTTCACTGTACATATTGACAGATTCTGGGAAGTCAATTTCTGGTCGATCAACACGCAAAAAGGAGTAGGGATTTCCTTCTACAACCTTTCGAGCTTCAGATGAGCTGTATACATCATAAGGAAGGGCAGCAACCTTTTGGACATAATCAGCACTTGGGCGAATTCCCATAAAATCTTTAATAATTGCCATTATTCGTCTCCTTTAATTATTCTCACGCGTATTACTTCTTGAATTGCCATTAAATCTTTTGTTAATTGTTCACTTACTTCAGAGTCTACATCGATGAGCGTATAAGCATAGTCGCCTTTTGATTTATTTAACATATCTGAAATGTTTAAATTTTCTTTTGCAAGAATGCTAGAAATTTGACCAACCATATTCGGAACATTTTTATGATGAATGGCGATTCGGGCGTAGCTTTGGCATAGACCCATATAACAATTCGGATAATTTACAGAATTGATAATATTTCCGTTTTCTAAATACTCTTTTGTTTGACTTACAGCCATTCTCGCACAATTTTCTTCAGATTCATGAGTAGAAGCACCTAAGTGTGGAATAGATATTATGTTTTCCATGTTTACTAGATCGTTTTGAGGAAAATCTGTTATATAGCATAGGATCTTTCCGTCCTTTATAGATTGTTTTAAATCTTCAATATTTACAAGGCCATCTCTAGCAAAGTTTAGCAATCGAATTCCGTTTTTTGAAAGAGCAAACTTTTCAGCATTCATAAGGTTTTTGGTTTGTTCAATAAGTGGAACGTGTAAAGTAATGTAATCACATTCGGTCATAATTTCATCAATGTTTAGAATTCTGTTTACTTCACTGCTTAGACCCCAAGCAGATTCAATAGATACAAATGGATCGTATCCATATACCTCCATGCCAAGGGATATGGCAATATTAGCAACTTTTACGCCAATGGCCCCAAGACCAATAACACCTAGTTTTTTTCCTGTTAATTCTTGACCAGCGAATTTAGATTTTTCCTTTTCTACTGCTTTTGAAACATCTACTTTTTCTGGGTTGACATCATGAACCCACTTAATTCCTTGTATGACTTTTCTAGAGGATAATAATAATCCAAGAACGACAAGCTCTTTGACGGCATTAGCATTGGCACCTGGAGTATTGCAGACTACTACACCTTGTTCAGCGTATTTTTCGACAGGGATATTATTAACACCAGCACCTGCTCGTGCTACAATTTTTACTTTTTCAGGTAAAGTAAAATCATGCATTTTAAAGCTTCTAACAATCATAGCATCTGCTTCTTCATCTACTGTAGCAAAGCTATAGGTATCTTTGTTTAATAATGCAAGACCTTCATCAGATATATTATTTAATGTTCTAATTTTATACATATAGGTACTCCTTTATTTATGTTTGGCTTCGAATTCTTTCATAAAAGCAATAAGTTTTTCCACACCTTCTACTGGCATTGCGTTGTAAATACTTGCCCTCATGCCACCTACAGAGCGGTGACCTTTTAAATTTACAAGGCGTTTTTGGGCAGCTTCTTTTACAAAGGCAGCATCTAGTTCTTGATTGCCAGTAACAAATGTGATATTCATAAGTGAACGATCTTCTACTGCAACAGGATTTTTATATAAAGTACTATTGTCAATATAAGAGTACAATAGATTAGCTTTATATTTGTTCTTTTCTTCTATAGCCTTTAGACCACCTTGTTTGATCAACCATTCAAAGACTAATTTGCACATATAAATAGAATAGCATGGTGGTGTGTTGTAGAGAGAATTATTGTCTGCGTGAATTTTATAATCGAGCATAGTAGGTGTAATATCCATAGCATTACCGATTAACTCATCTTTTACAAGGACAATGGTCACTCCTGCTGGACCCATGTTTTTTTGTGCGCCAGCATATATTAATGAAAATTTATTTATGTCGTAACACTCTGATAATATATTGGAAGACATATCCGCTACCAGTGGTGTATTTCCTGTATCTGGTATGTTTTCTGGAGTATATCTTGTACCATAAATCGTATTGTTTGTAGTAATGTGAAAATAATCAACATCTCCAGGGAATGTTGAAGAATCTAATTTTGGAATATGTGAATAATTATCTTCTTTTGAGCTGGCAAGAACAACTGCTTCTCCATATTTATTTGCTTCCTTTGCTGCCTTTGAAGACCAGGAGCCAGTGTCTATATAAGAGGCTTTTTTGTGTTTTGTAAATAAATTAAGGGGAACCATTGCAAATTGTGTAGATGCTCCACCTTGAAGAAATAATACTCTATAATGATCAGGTATATTCATTAAGGAACGCAAATGTTTTTCTGCATCTGAAATGATGGACTCATATACTTTCGAACGATGGCTCATCTCCATTACAGACATTCCTGAGTTGTTGTAGTTTAACATTTCTTTTGCTGCTATAGATAGAACTTCTTCTGGTAAGACGGATGGGCCTGCAGAAAAGTTGAAAACTCTATCATTGTTCATATTATCTCCTCCATTAATTTTATGTTGCTACAGATTTATATCCCTATATTCTAAATTATTTCATAGATATTATCAAGTTACTTTGTTATATATTTGTTTTAATGTATAATTATATAGGTGGTAAGATGGTAAGATAGTAAGGCAAAAATGCGACTTATGTCGCGGTGAATAATGAGAAGCATATGAGGAACTAAAAAAGATTCCATATTTGTATCGTTCAATGAAGCTTTTGTATTACAAATAATTGTTCAACTACCGTTTAACCATCATTAAACTATGGTTCCTATACATACAATATAGAACTAATAAGGGGGTAATATAGATGTTATCAGTTAAAAACGTAAAAAAATCTTTCAATGGCGGAAAGACTTTTGCAGTGGATAATATAAGTTTTGACGTTCATTCATCGGAGATTTTTGGGTTTTTGGGGCCTAATGGAGCAGGGAAGACGACGATGATAAAGATGATTACTGGGCTGTTACAATTAGATAGTGGGAGCATTGAAATCAATGGAGTCGACATCGAAAAAGATTCTATAGAGGCCAAAAGGCAATTTAGTTTTGTACCGGATAGTCCAGAGGTTTTTGATAAGCTAAAGGGAATAGAATATCTAAATTTTCTTGGAGATGTGTATGGAGTAGAGTCAAAAGATCGAATAGAGCGGATTGAAAAGTACGCGACTCTTTTTGGACTAAAAAACGCTTTAAACGACCCCATAATGAGCTATTCCCATGGAATGAAACAAAAGATTGTCCTAATTGGTGCCCTTCTTCATGAGCCTGAGATATTTGTTCTCGATGAGCCCATGGTAGGCTTAGACCCTAAGTCTGCTTATAATTTAAAAGAAATTATGAATGAACACTGTCAAAAGGGAAAAAGCGTATTTTTTTCAACCCATGTACTAGAGGTAGCTGAAAAAATCTGCAATAGAGTTGCTATTATTAACAAAGGTAAGATTATCGCTCAGGGCACCATAGAAGAGCTAAAGAACATGACGAAAAATAATGAAAGCTTAGAGAATATATTTTTGGAGTTGACAGAGGAATGAAACAAATTGTGAAATTAGTGAGAATTTCTTTACTTTCATCTTTTGGATTTTCGTCCATAAAGTATAATTTTATGAAAAGTAAGAAAGATATTTGGAAGCCTATTATATTGGTATTGGCTTTGGCATCCCTTATCCCATCTTATGTTATGTATGTCCAATTGATTAAAAACATATATATACAATTATTTGCTTTAGGACAAGAAAGTTCAATATTCACATTAATCATCATGCCTATTTCACTCATCATCTTTGTCTTTGGCTTGTCTTATGTACTGTCGGCCTTTTATTTTTCTAATGATGTGGAAAAGCTCATTCCATTGCCTATAAAAGAGGGTAATATTGTCATATCAAAATTTATTAGTATGGTAATCTTTAATTACTTTATTGTAGTGCCTATATTATTGCCTGTGCTAATTGTAGCATTTGGAGATTTTGGTGGTACTCTTTATATTATTTACAGCTTACTCACCATATTGCTTTTACCTGTCATTCCTCTTGGCATTGACACGATTATCATCATGGTACTTATGAAATTAACCAATATTCAAGGAAGAAAAGACTTGCTGAGAAATCTCTCCATGTTCTTTGTCTTGTTTATTATCATTGCACTTCAAGCAGTACTTAATAACACCCTTACCTCTATGGAGCCAGGTAAAGAGGGAGAATTCCTGAATGCGCTTTTACAAAGAAGTGATGGCATTATGGTTTGGTTAGGAAGAGCTTATCCACCTGCTATATGGTTTAGCAAAAGTATATCAAATGCACATAAGATATCGGGTCTTATTTATTCCGCGCTTAATATTTTATTAGGAGTGGGCATGGTTTATTTAATCGGTCAAATAGGCAGCAAAATCTATCTTAAGGCTTTATTAGAGAAAAACAATTTCAAGAAAAGCCTAAAAAAAGTTGAATTAGGATTGCTCATAAAAAATAGATCTCCTATTATTGCAATCTTTCTAAATGACGTAAAACTAGTTTTAAGAACACCTATTTACTTATTTAACTGTGTGAGTATTTCTTTTCTATTGCCTATACTAGTTATAGTAATGCCTTTAATATCTGGAGGGCAAGACGCAGATTTTAGCCAATTGTATTTTCAGTTTAAAGAGTATATTACTTTAATATTAATTGCCTTTTTCGCTTTTATTGCTACAGCAAACCCTACAGCCTCTACTACCTATTCTAGAGAGGGAAAAGCGTATTGGATTCATGCTGTACTTCCCGTGGCTCCTGGGAGTATGTTTGTAGGCAGGATGTTACAGCCTATGCTATTAGAGCTTATATCTATCTTTATTATGTTAGTCTCCTTAGCTTTTGTCTTGCCCCTTGATATTGGTGAGATGTTCATTAGTCTGGTAATTGGTATGTTGGTTAGTTTACCCATATGCGCAATAGGAGTATTCATCGACAGGTTGTATCCGAAACTAGACTGGGATCAGCCACAAAGGGCAGTAAAGCAAAATATCAATGTCCTTTTGAATATGTTAATAGGAGTAGGGTATATCTTGTTATTAGGTTTTATGACTATGAAGATGATGGAATATGAAATAGGAGTAAACCTGATTTATGGCTTAATAAGTGTTCTATCTATTATTTCTACAGGTGGGATTTTTTGGGCCTTTCATAAAATAAAATAGAAGCTTCATAGTAAGGAGAGTTATGGAAGAAATTACGAATAAGAGTTTTAAAAAAGGCCTTTGGCTCTTTCTGATTTTGTTTATCGCATTTTTAACGTTAAATGTACTGATTGGAGTATATCTTTATCCTTTGGCATTGTATCATGAAACGATAGATATACTGATTCCTTGTTTAATATATCTGCTAGTGACTAAAAAGCCAATTTTATCAACTTTAAAGCTTGATAAAAAGATGAATAAAAAAAGTGTGGTCATTGTCTTTCAGTTGTTTTTGATTAGTTTTTTATTAAAATTAGGTATCAATTATCTTGTTATGTTAACAGGTAGTATTGACCCTTCGAGAGTGACTATGGAAGTAATGGAATTAGCTCCAGATTTTCTTACTTTATTCTTTGCAGTAGCCATTATGCCGTCCTTTTTAGAGGAAATTATCATTAGAGGTGTAGTATTAGACCAATTTCAAGATACGAGTCTTTGGCAAGGGGCCATTATGACAGGTTTATTATTTGGTTTTATGCATGTAGACATTGGTCAATTAGGTTATACAACTGTTCTTGGTATTTTAATGGGAGCTATCGTTATTGCTACAGGTTCCTTGTGGGGAGGAATACTATTTCACTTCCTCAATAATTTTACATCTGTAGCTACCCTAAGTTTTTTTAAGCTTATAGAAAACACTCTACCTAGTGAATTCGAACAAATGGCGACAGAAGCACAGGTTCAATCTACAGCAAATATAGGTATAGTAGGGGAGGTCTATACATTTGCATTTGCAGTGATTTGCTTAGGCATTGGAATCCTACTTTCTGTTCACTACATCAAAAAATTACAAAAAGTCAATGTGGGAAGAAAAGACATTAAACTTGAAGAAGGTGTCCTTGAAGAGAACGAGAATGAAGGAAAAGAGAGCCATATAAAAGTTTCTTGGAAAAGTTTGTTTTTTAATATACCGTTTTTTCTTATTGTGTTGGTGTATATTGGGATAAATCTAATTAGGTAGTATGTCGCCAACCTTAACAGGGGTAATACCTCTCGATCTTCCTCACCCTTCAGGCAAGACAAATCGAGTATTACTCTCAGGTGGTAAGCAAAACCTTGAAAAGCTGAAAGAAAACCCTACTCTCCTTTAGGCGAGTAGGGTTTTTCTGGCCGTATTCAAACTAACTTGGTAGTCTTAATTCTTCATGACATTTTTTTAATGCCTCAATAATATCTATATGCTGAGGGCATTGGTCCTCGCAGTTTCCGCATTCGATACAATTATTAGCTCTTTTGTCTTGGCTGATTTGGCTGTATTTTTTCTTGCTGTAGTCCCAATCATCGTACATATGAGCATCATTTATGATTTCAAAGACATCATAAATAGGGATTTGTTGTGGGCAATCTATACAGTATTTACATGCAGTACAGTTTACCTTTGTCTTTTCTTCTATATATTTTTTAATATCTTTAATGAGCGTTTCTTCTTCACTGCTTAAGTCCCCAATATTTGCAGTAGAAGAGGTATCTATATTTTCTAGCACTTGCTCCATAGTAGACATACCGCTTAGAATCAAATTGACCTCTGGTAGATTGTAGAGGAATTTTAGTGCTAATTGGGCTGGCGAAGCTTGGACATCGTGTTTGTCCCATATTTCTTTTAATGCCCCCTCAATTTTAAAGGCGAGCTTTCCACCCTTTAGTGGTTCCATAATAATTACAGGAATTCCTTTAGAATGAGCATACTGTAAACCTTCTAAGCCAGCTTGGTAGTTGACATCCATATAATTTAATTGGATTTGACAGAAATCAAATAAATTAGAATCACATATTTCTTTAAAAAGATCTAGTGAATCATGAAAAGAAAATCCTAAGTGTTTTACTTTTCCAGAGCCTTTTGCTTCAATAATAAAGTCTTCAATATTTTGTTCTTTTAGTTTTTGCCAACGCCCTGCATCAAGAGCATGAAGTAAATAAAAGTCAATATAATTTGTTTGCAATTTTTTTAATTGTTTATCTAAATATAAGCCAAAATCATCATAAGTTTTACACAGCCAGACAGGTGATTTAGTAGTCAAATAAATCTCTTCACGTAAATTGTTTTCCTTTAAGAATTCTCCTACAAACAATTCACTCATCTCACCATGATAGGGCCATGCTGTATCTAAATAATTCACACCTTTGTCGATTGCTTCTTTTAGCATTGCCGAAGATTTTTCTTTATCGATTTGTTTGGGATCATTATCTAGAGTGGGAAAACGCATACAACCAAATCCAAGTTGCGATACTTTTTCATTGCATAAATCTCTATAAATCATAGTCGTTACCCTCCTTTTATCTAATTTAAATACTAATAAGAACAAAGAAGGATGTCAAGTTATGTTCTTTGAATATTTTCTCTTGACAATGAAATAATAAAATAATGGAGGTGTGTACGTATGAATTCAAAGCAAAAAGAAATAAAAGAGCTATTAAGCACATTTTTAGAGGGAATGAGAAATTTATCCTCAGAAGATCAGCAAGTTTACAGGCCGTTTCAAGATTTAATCAATGTCATTAATAATCCAGGTGAATTAGAAGAAAAAGCAAAAGTGCTTATTAGCATTGGTATCGCAACATACAGTAGAAATGAACAAACCCTAGCTTATCATATAAACGAAGCCTATAAACTAGGAGCAAAACAAGAAGAGATTGCAGAAGCCGCTATGGTATCGGTTATACCAGGTGGTATGGATGCTATGACCTTTTTTGTTACCTATGTAAAAGATGCTATTGAAGCACTACAAACAAAATAGTTGTATGTGCTACGTTTTAAGAACTATGTAAAACTTAGGCCACCCTTGGTGGCCTGAATACTTTTACGTAAAACTGGCAACGTAGAACTTACACAACTAACGTGTTGACTTTTGAGAAGTGAAAAGGTATAATTAAAATCCGAAGTACGGAGAGATGTCCGAGTTGGCTTAAGGAGCACGCCTGGAAAGCGTGTGTTACGTCACAAGCGTACCGGGGGTTCGAATCCCCCTCTCTCCGCCATTAAATGAATAATGCATGTCGTTTAGACATTTAGCATATACCCATTTGTCGTGCTAGACGGGGAGTTAGCGGTGCCCTGTACCTGCAATCCGCTATAGCAGGGTTGAATTCCTGACCGAGGGTATAATCTTTGGGGTCTGACCTTGGCAAGTAGTGTTGAGAATCGGGCCCTGTGCAATAGACGCTTGTGAACTCCGTCAGGTTCGGAAGGAAGCAGCGGTAAACAAGCTAATCTATGTGCCTCAGGTCTACCTGATTTGAGCCAACTACCAAGGTAACGCTCGAAGATTATATTCGACGAAAGGTGCACGACTCTATATTTAAAAAAGAACTTCAGTAGAAGTTCTTTTTTTATATGAACAAACAAGTATGAACAATTGTTCATACTTGTTTGTTCATTAAAACTACTCTATCTGTGAAGAATTTGATATAATAGAATGAAAAATATTCTCCCATGGAGTGAAGAGATGGAACATATAGCATTATATCGAAGATATCGACCTACGAACTTTTCAGAGGTTATTGGTCAAGATAATATTGTTAAGATATTAAAAAATCAAATTATAACAGAAAAAATTGGTCACGCTTATTTATTTAGTGGAACTCGAGGAACAGGGAAAACTTCTGCTGCTAAGATTTTTGCAAAAGCTGTAAATTGCGAAAATCATGGGACTGGTGAACCCTGTCAGAAATGCGAAACTTGTAAGGCAATTGACAATAATAATGTCATGGATATTGTTGAAATTGATGCTGCTTCAAATCGAGGAGTAGATGAAATCCGAGAGTTAAGAGAGCGGGTCAAGTATCCACCTACAGTGGGAAGCTACAAGGTCTATATTATAGACGAGGTTCACATGTTGACTACGGAAGCCTTTAATGCCTTACTAAAGACTTTAGAAGAACCCCCAAAGCATGTTATCTTTATTTTGGCCACTACAGAACCCAATAAATTACCTACGACCATACTGTCTAGATGTCAAAGATTTCACTTTAAAAGATTGGAATTGAAAGACATCTATAGTAGAATGGACTATATCTGTACAGAACTCAATGTACAAATTGAAGAAAAAACCTTAAAACTCATTGCTAAAAATGCAGATGGAGCTATGAGAGATGCTCTAAGCATATTAGAACAATGTCTATCTATTAGCAACGATAATATAGTAGATTACAATAGCGTAAAAGAGTTATTAGGTATAAGTGGCGATCAGTTGGTCTATGGACTTATTGAAAACATTATTCATAAAGACGTTCACAGTGCCCTTAGCACGTTAGAGGAAGCCTATGGAAATGGAAAAGAAATTGCCCAATTAGTCAATCAGATGGTAGTCTGCCTAAGAGATATGCTCATACTAAAGGTAACAAATTCCTCTGACAATCTAATGGAATCAAGTGAAGAAAATACGGATACATTAAGAAAGCTAAGCACTCAGGTAGAAAATGAATTGCTATCTTATTATATTGAAAGCTTAGCCGAAATGGAAAGTAAGATTAAATACAGCACGCTACCAAAGGTCTTAATGGAAGTGCTTTTGATTAAGCTTTGTAGTGTAGGTTTATCTACAAATACAGTGATAAATTCTAATGTAGAAATATCTCACGACAAAATATCAAATAGAAAACCAATGGAAAAGATTATAGAAAATACGCAAAGTAAAAACAATAGACATGAAGAGCCGAAACAAGCAAAAGGAAATATGGACTTTGAGACATTATGCAATACGATAAAAAAAGACAGACCTCTCATAGGAACGGCTCTTGAAATGGGAACATGCAAAGAGATTTCAGATGAAAAATGCAGTGTTGCCTTTAATAAAGACAATTCCTTTCACTACAATACGGTACACAAAAACAGACAGTATATTGAGGGCCAAGTAAAAAAACTAATAAATCCAAATTGCTATTTTAATTGTGGGACTGAAGAAAAGGGAGGAGACGACTTCCTAAATCGCACAAAAGAAGTATTTGGAGAAGATAAAGTTTTTTTAACAGATAAATAGCAAAATAATGAAGAAGGTATATTAAGGAGGAATAAATTATGGCAAAAAAAGGATTTCCAAGTGGAATGGGTAATATGAATAATATGATGAAGCAAGTTCAGAAGATGCAAGCAGATATGCAAAAAATGCAAGGTGAATTAGAAGAAAAAGAAATGGAAGCTACCTCTGGTGGTGGAGCAGTAAAAGTTATAGCTAATGGCAAGAAAAATATTGTCTCAATTAAAATCAATCCAGAAGTAGTAGATGAAGACGATGTAGAAATGCTAGAAGACTTAGTACTAGCTGCTGTCAATGAAGCGTTAAGAAGTGCAGAAGCAATGGTAAGCGACGAAATGGGCAAAATCACAGGGGGAATGAATCTACCTAAGGGCTTATTCTAGTATATGTAAATAGCATATTATTTAAAAATAGGATCACTACGTAGGATGGCAATTAGTGACCAGTACTTTCTGCCAATAGCGGTATTTAAAAACTGGAAATAGTTGCGAATAGTGGGTTTGTATACCGGAACGAAGAGGGTGTCGTTCCCTACAGATCTACTAGATAAAACAAATGCTAAATTTCTAGTACTAGCTACTAGCCATCGCCAAAGTCATCCTGAGCATTAGCGAAGGATTTAAGTATGGCTACCAGAGCTAGCTATACTTATCGCTGACGCTGGTGGCTGTATTATTGAGAAGAGAGGAAATTATGTCGTATTATTCAGAGCCAATTTCAAAATTAATACATGAATTTAGTAAATTACCTGGCATAGGAAATAAATCTGCACAGAGATTGGCAATGCATGTGTTGAAGATGAATAGTGAAGATGTAAAAAATTTAGCTGATGCAATAGTAGAGGCAAAAGAAAAGGTAATCAACTGTTCTACTTGTTTTAATATTACATCAAATGACCCTTGTTCCATTTGTTCTGATATGCGAAGAGACCAGGGCACTATTTGTATTGTTCAAGAGGCCAACGATATCATCGCTATCGAAAAGACAAAAGAGTACCATGGCTTATATCATGTATTGCAGGGAGCAATCTCACCTATGGAGGGAATAGGGCCAAACGAAATTCGAATTAGAGAGCTTATATTGAGACTTCAAAAGGAAGATGTTCAAGAGGTAATCCTAGCCACAAACCCTAATATTGAAGGGGAAGCCACTGCAATGTACATCTCTAAACTAATAAAACCTTCGGGAATCAAAGTCACCAGAATAGCCCACGGCATTCCAATAGGAGGTAATTTAGAATACACAGACGAAGTAACCTTATCAAAAGCTATTGAGGGAAGACATGAAATATGAGCTTGCTTGGGAGTAATACCCGATTTCTCTTGCCCAAAGGGTGAGAGAAATCGATTGGTATTACATCTGTCAAGGTTGGCGAGGTTTGTAGCGACTAGAAGGAGCTACAAGCCCGCAACCTACGACATGCCATGCTACGAAAAAAAGTGAAAACGTATCCAATTGAATCCCTCTGCCTTACCCTGTATACTATTAAGTATAAATACCAAAAACAGTAGGAGGGCTAATATGAATTACCAATTAATTTCCACTGATATGGATGGAACTCTTTTAGATAGCGATAAATTGATACCAAAAGAAAATATTGAAGCTTTACATATTTTACAAGATAAAGGGATTAAAATCATGTTTTCTACTGGGAGACCTATTCAATCTGCAATGACTTATGCCGCGTCTATAAATATTGATGCTAGCTTTGGTGCGAGCAATGGTGCGGCCATATCCTATGAAGATTATTTAGAAACCATCCTTTTAGATAAGGAACAAATTATTAAAACAGCTAAAATATGCGATGAATTAAACTTTGAATACATAATCTATACAGAAAATATGGGTTATTATACTTCTCTAGATATCTATAGCGAATACCATAGAGACAATAACTTGGTGCGAGCAAATGCTGTACCCAAAATAGTATTTAATACAATACAAGATATTATGGATTTAGACGATATGAATAAAATCATCAAAGCAGATTTCTTTGATCCTAAATCTCGGATAATGGACATATATCCTCAATTTCCCATTGACTTGAATAAATCAAATGTAATCTTACAAGATGAATCGATTATCGAAATAATCAATAAAAAAGCCAGTAAAGGAAAGGCAGTCAAAAAAGTTGCGGAGTATTATAAAATACCAAGGGAAAAAATTATCGCCATAGGTGATGGTGGCAATGATGTGAGCATGCTTGAATACGCAGGCTGTGGTATAGCCATGGGCAATGCGGGGGATATAGTAAAAAGCAAAGCAGATATGGTGACGGATGCTAATGATAATCTTGGTTTTGTAAAAGCTCTAGAAAAATTAAATATGTTATAGTTACTTTTAAGAAGCTTTTTGGTTATCCAAAGGCTTCTTTTTTATATATGGAAAGCAAAATGGTTGATTCGTTAGACGGAAAAAACCAACTCGCCTTTAGGCGAATGCTTTTGTTTACCACCCTACCACCTACTTTTAATGGTCACATAATCCCTAATCAAGCGTATATTATAGTAAGGTTCTAGGAATGGAGGCGAGTGTATTTGGAAGAAAATACAAATTATAGCACAAACAATAATGAAATTGATTATTCACCAGAATTTGTAAATATTGAAGGTTTGCAAGGAGTAAATTCAAGTCAAGGAATGGAGAGTTTTATGCAAGATATGAATAATTTTGGTCCTATGTATGGGATGGATGAAACCAGTATGAATAGTGATGTATGGTCTGTTGATGATAATATGTACAATATGCCACCGATGCAAGGTGGAATGGACAATATGTATAATATGCCACCAATGTATGGTGGAATGGATAGTATGTACAATATGCCACCAATGCAAGGTATGAATGGATACAATATGATGCCTATGGGGGGTACTTGTACGGAAGTGATTCGATGTGTTGCGTCAATGTGTTATATGGCAAGTGTTTTCTTTATGCAAATGCTACAAAATAGCAATGGCTATGATATGGGGATGTATCAAAATCCAATGTACCAAAACCCAATGGGAGGATGTGGCTGTAACAACTACACTCAAGATGACAGCTACGGCTATCCACCAATCTACTAAATTTTGATAAAGGGTTCGAGGAGTAAGGAGTACATATCGCTTTCTCGAACACCTTTTTTTGTTTGACTGAATTGGTAAGTTGGATGAGAAAACTTTAATAGTGGAATGTGGAAATACTCGCCTTAGGTGAGACAAGGACCCTAGCTTCTGCTTCGTCATCCAGAGTATAGCGAAGGATCTCTACTGCATAATTATTAAAAGAAAAATAGAAGACGAAAAAAAGGAACGACTTGCTGTCGATCCTGATTATGACTACTATCAGTAGTTAAGTATTGATAGCTGACCACTGATGGCCAAGGCGCCTCTCGTGCTTTACGGATTAATAATCTTACTAATCTCTACATTGAGCTCATTAAATACAGCGAAAGTTTTCCTTTGAAATTCATCAATAGCATTTCGGTATTCTTTCATTTCTCTTGTCACAAGAAGTCCTTGATATTCTTTTGCAAGAGAAGTCATTAAGGATTGCTTTTTTTCTGGAGATGTGGACATGTTGACAATCTTCACTTGTTTTGCTTCGTAGTTTTTTACGGGAGTACTAAATTTTGGATGTGTGTAAAGCTCCTTTCTTTTTTTATTCATCCGCTGGTATTCTTTTGTTTCCATCAATTCCTTTGCCATTGCTTTTCCAATCGCTTTAAGGCTCATAAAATCCCTCCTATGCTATTTATTTATTGTATTAGATAAGTTGCAAATAGGTTCCTATTATATAGACTTTGGTGAGGATGAAGAAGCACAATTTTGGGTAAGAATATCCATAGGTAGCATGGGAAAAGCAAGGAATTCGCCTTGAAAATATCTAGGCTAGCTTATTGAGGTATGCTATAATGGAAGCAAAGAACGAAAAGGAGAATGAAAATGTCAAATTCTCATATGGATGCCTATCTATTTTGTATACATTGTGATAATGAAACGAAACATAGTATTTATTATAAGAGCAATAAAATCAATATGATTAAATGTACTAGTTGTGGTGTAGAGGTAAAAATTGATCAAGATTACGTACAAAAGCACTTTAAAGAAGAATTTGTTCATAGAGTTTTGACAAAGCCTGCTAGAATGACAAAGGAAATGGAAGCAGACCTAACAGGGTTTTTGAAGAGTTTACCATTTCGAGTGGTGACAAAACCCTTTAGGGTATATAAGGAATTTAAAGAATAGATGTACAAATGCAAAGTGTAAAATTCCTAATTAGATAAAAAGGAGTTTGATATGCGAATAGGAATAGGGTACGATGTTCATAAATTAGTGGAAGATCGAGAGTTGATTATAGGTGGGGTGAAAATTCCTCATTGTAAAGGATTATTAGGTCATTCAGATGCGGATGTATTAATACACGCTATTATGGATGCTATTTTAGGAGCTCTTGGCCTAGGCGATATCGGCAAGCATTTTCCAGATACAGATGAAAAATATAAAGGTGCAAATAGCATGGAGCTACTTGGACATGTATATACATTAATGATAGATTATTCTTATGCTATAGGAAATATTGATGGAATTATTGTAGCTCAAAAACCTAAGATGGCGCCTCATATAGAAAAGATGAAAGAAAATATTGCAGGAGTCCTTCAAATGCCAAAAGAAAATGTAAATATAAAAGCTACTACAGAAGAAGGACTCGGCTTTACAGGTACAGAAGAGGGTATAGCTAGTCACGCGGCAGTAATCTTAAAGCAGAAAATGGAAAACGGAATGGTTGGACGGGAAAACCTAACTCGCCTATAGGAGAGAAAGTGCAGGGAAGGGCGATTGGCAGCAAGCTACGGTAGAACCTAGAATTAAATTAAGGAGCGAAAAATGAAATTATATAACACAATTCACCAACAGAAAGAAGAATTTAAGCCTATTGAAGAGAATAAGGTGAAAATGTATGTATGTGGGCCTACAGTTTATAACTTCTTCCATATTGGGAATGCTAGGCCTTTTATTATTTTCGATGTATTGAGAAGGTATTTTGAATATACAGGATATGAAGTTACTTATATACAGAACTTTACAGATGTAGATGATAAAATTATTAATAAAGCCATTGAAGAAGGTGTAGAAGCATCGGAAATCTCTGAAAGGTATATTGAAGAGTATTTTATTGATGCCGATGGTCTAGGAGTCAAAAGGGCCACCATACACCCTAAAGTCAGTGAAAATATGGACGCTATTATTTCCTTTGTTCAAAAATTAGTGGACAAGGGTCTAGCCTATAATATAGATGGAAATGTATATTACAGGGTAAACCGATTTAAAGGATACGGCAAATTGTCTAAACAGTCTATTGAAGACTTAGAGCAAGGTGCTAGAATTTCTATTCGTGAAGAAAAAGAAGACCCTCTTGATTTTGCACTATGGAAAAAGGAAAAGCCAGGAGAACCTTCATGGGAAAGTCCATGGGGAAAGGGTAGACCAGGTTGGCATATTGAGTGCTCCGCGATGAGTCAAAAGTACTTAGGCGACACAATAGACATCCATGGAGGTGGGCAGGATTTGATTTTCCCTCACCATGAAAATGAAATTGCGCAAACAGAAGGGGTTACAGACAAAACATTTTCAAATTATTGGGTTCATAATGGATATATCAATATAAATAACGAAAAAATGTCTAAATCTAAGGGGAATTTCTTCACCGTTCGCGATATTTCCCAGGAAATCGACTTAGAAGTCGTGCGTTTTTTCATGTTAAGCGCCCATTATCGACATCCAATTAATTTTAGTAAAGATTTACTAGAACAATCGAACACAGCATTAAATAGATTGTACAATACTAGAGATAATTTGCTGTTCTTATTGGAAAAAGCGAAAGATAATAATAATGAAATAGAACCCTGGGCTTTAAAATTGCCAAAGTACAAAGAAGCATTTAAAGATGCTATGGAAGACGATATCAATACGGCGGAAGCGATTGCGGTAATCTTTGAATTGATTAAAGAGATTAATACGAATACCAATGAGAAAAGCAATAAAGTAACAGTGAAAGCCTCATTAGATTTTTTTACAGAATTGACAGGAGTCCTAGGAATTGTGACAAAAAAAGAAGAGAAACTACTAGATGTTGAAATCGAAGAAATGATTGAGCGAAGACAAATTGCTCGAAGTCAAAAGGATTTTGCCTTATCCGATCAAATACGAGATGAGTTAAAAGATAAAGGCATTGTTTTAGAAGATACAAGAGAAGGTGTAAAGTGGAAGAGAATTTAGAAAATCAAGCTTGTTTTGACCTGTTTTCAAAGAACCTTTCATTAGAAGAGGTCAAAGCCATGAATCCACTCACCTTAGCCTATATAGGGGATGCAGTGTATGAAATCTGCATTAGAAAATATCTGGTTTTAAAACACCATTTTAAGGTAAATGAGCTCAATAAAAAGTGCGTAAAATTTGTGAAGGCTACTGCACAAAAAAGTGTTGTAAATGCTATAGAAGGGGAATTAACAGAAGAAGAGATTCGCATAATAAAAAGAGGTAGAAACTCCTCTCCAAAAACCGTTCCCAAACACACCCAATTAATAGACTACAAGCTTGCCACAGGATTCGAAGCCTTGCTAGGCTACTTGTACTTGCTTGGAGATCAAAAAAGACTTGAATACATTATAGAACAAGCGATAAAAATAACATTAGCTGCTGATTAGTAGTTAATGTTTTTTTATGCTATAAAACTAGTGGTTTTGAAGTATCTATTGCTATAGTCACTATAGTGACCAAAAGAGGTTTTACTTAGAGATTACAACATAAAAGGTAGAACGAATAAAATAAGGCGTGCGCTATTTTATTCTGTATAAATAAGACAATTAAACATAAAATAACCTTGAGAATTTTAAACACATTAATGTCAATGTTTTAATATGTAGGAGGTTCATTATGAAGGTTAGGAAGAAAAAGCAGGTTGCTTTACTGTTAACTTTAACGATTCTCGCTTTTCTATTTGTAGAAGGATCCGTATTAGCGCAAAATGTCATCTACTATGGAAGCGATTCTGATGCAGTTGGAAAAGTTCAAAGAAAATTAAAAGAATGGGGCTATTATGACTACGGTGTAGACGGATATTATGGCTGGAGAACAGAAGAGGCAGTAAAGAATTTTCAGAAAAAAAATGGCTTAGAGGTAGACGGAATTTGTGGTGCAGATACATTAAGGGAATTGGGTTTAGGTAATCTAGTCAATAAAAGTAGAAGCACCTCTTCTCCAAAGAAAGCAAGTGGAAATAGAAGCGAAGCCCGCTTACTAGCACAATGTATCAATGGAGAAGCTAGAGGAGAACCTTATGTAGGACAAGTTGCAGTAGCCTCAGTTATTTTAAATCGAGTAAATCATCCTGAATTCCCTAATAGCATAAGTGGTGTTATTTATCAACCAGGGGCATTTGATGCAGTTTCAGATGGTCAAATATACCTAGAGCCTTCAGAGTCGTCCGTTAAGGCTGCAAATGATGCATTGGCTGGCTGGGATCCTTCTGGTGGGGCTATATACTATTACAATCCAGTAACGTCTACGAATAAGTGGATTTTATCCAGGCCAATTATTGCAGAGATTGGAAAACACGTATTTTGTGATTAAGGGGGGATATGTATGAAGAATAAAAATATTATTATCGGTGTTCTATTGGTATCTTTAATAGGTATTGGTGTATTCGGTTATCAACAAAGGCAGGAGACAACAAGCTATCGAACAAGATTAGAAAATAATTATCAATATGATTTTCAATCCTTGCTCAGTACCGTAAAAAATATAGAAACTAATATGTCAAAGGCTATCGTTAGCACATCTCACTCCATGTCTGTTGAACTGTTGACAGAGGTTTGGAGACAGGCCGATTTAGCTCAAACCTATTTGGGTAGATTGCCACTTACTCATTCTACACTAAAGGATACAGCAAAGTTCTTAAATCAAGTTGGGGATTTTTCCTATGCAATGGCAAAAATTCATATGGACTCTGGATCTTTGACAAAAGAACAGCAAAATGATTTTCAGAGGCTAAATAATAGCTGTAATTATTTATCACAGCAATTACAAGAGATGAATGAACTCGTCGCCTCAGGAGAGATTATATTTTCACAAGGATCTAGAGAAAGCAATGAAGCAAATTTAGATGAAGCAGCTGAAAATTTAGTTACGCGAAACTTCAAAACAGTACAAAAAGAAATGGTAGATTACCCTAAGTTAATATATGATGGACCTTTTTCAGATCACATTTCAGAAATAGAGCCTAAATGGATAGAAGGGGAAAAAATCACAATAGAAGAAGGCCAGAAAAAGGCGATAGAGTTTATTGGTAGCGAAAATGTTGAAGAGGTAGAAAACTCTGGTAATATTGAAGGTGTCATAAAAGCGTATAAGTATAATATTAAAATAAAAGATCAAGAGGAAAGCGCCTATGTAGAGATTACGCAAAAGGGTGGACATGTGCTTAAAGCAATGATGAATAGGCTACCTCATGAGCAGAAATTATCTATGGAAGAAGCTCAAAAGAAGGCAGATGAATTCTTAAAAGAAAAAGGATACAAAAATATGGAGAACTCCTATTATCAAAAATATTCCAATGTAGGTGTATTCAATTATGCTTATACAGAGGGAGACGTCCTTTGTTATCCTGATTTGATTAAGGTTCAAATAGCCCTAGATAATGGCGGATTTTTAGGAATCGAAGCGCAGGGTTTTCATTACGCTCATCACGAGAGAAAAATAGAAAAGCCTGTCATTACGATGGAACAAGCGAAAGAGAACCTAATAGAGGACTTTGAATTAACCAGTGAACGACTGGCCATTATACCAACAGATTTTAAATCAGAAGTGCTATGCTATGAATTAAAGGGAACCTATAATTATAAATGGTTTATCATTTATATCAATGCAAAAACAGGCGAAGAAGAGCAAATACTTCAAATTATAGAGGCAGATGAATCGGTGTTAACTCTATAATAGCTGAAAGCGGAAAAGAACCCTTAGAATCCTACAGCCACCAACGGTGGCTCATATGATTTTGCTGACCACCTACGACAGACCACCTAATTTTCACAGAACTTAGAACTATACAACGTAGAACTTTTTCATGTATAATAGATATATCAATACATGAGAGGAAGTAGTAAATGAAAATAGGAATAGTTGGCTTACCGAATGTAGGTAAGAGTACTTTGTTTAATGCAATAACAAAAGCAGGAGCCCAGTCAGCAAATTATCCCTTTTGCACAATTGAACCAAATGTTGGCGTAGTATCTGTTCCTGATTACAGATTAGATAAATTAGTAGCTTTGTATAATAGCGAAAAGACTGTACCAACAGCCATTGAGTTCTTTGACATAGCTGGTCTAGTAAAGGGAGCTAGTAAAGGCGAGGGTCTAGGCAATAAATTTTTAGCTAATATCCGTGAAGTAGATGCCATTGCTCATGTGGTAAGATGTTTTGAGGATACAAATATTGTTCACGTGGATGGTAAAGTAGATCCTACTCGAGATGTAGAGACCATCAATCTTGAATTAATATTTTCAGATTTAGAAGTATTAGAAAGAAGAATTCAAAGAACTTCTAAAAATGCAAAATCAGGCAACAAAGGCGATAAAGTAGAATTAGAGATTCTTATAAAGATTAAAGAGGTATTAGAAGGGGGCAAATTTGCCTCTGAAAAGAATTTTGATGAAAACGAGTGGGAAATCATTAAATCCCTTCAGTTGCTCACGACAAAACCTGTTCTTTACATTGCAAATGTCTCAGAAGAAGAGGTAGCAAGTGAAGACAATGAAATGGTCAAATCCTTAAAAGAATATGTCAAAGACGAGGGTTCCGAAGTAATAAAAATCTGTGCTAGCATCGAAGAGGA
Source organism: Alkalibaculum bacchi (assembly GCF_937875145.1). Taxonomy (GTDB): domain Bacteria; phylum Bacillota; class Clostridia; order Eubacteriales; family Alkalibacteraceae; genus Alkalibaculum; species Alkalibaculum bacchi_A. The sequence goes on from NZ_CALNCS010000068.1 coordinate 78,270, forward strand.
AATATCTCAATTTGAGCAAGAAGAAAAAGAAGAATTTTTAAAGGAATTAGGTTTATTTGAGTCGGGGCTAGACAAAGTAATCAAATCTGGTTATAAACTGTTAGGTTTAATTACTTATATTACAGCAGGTCCCAAGGAAGTAAGGGCATGGACTATAACAGAGGGAACAAAAGCTCCAGGAGCAGCTGGAAAAATCCATACAGATTTTGAACGAGGATTTATCCGAGCAGAAATTACCCCCTATGAAAAATTAATGGAAGCAGGTTCCGACGTAAAGGCAAAAGAATTAGGTTGGACCCGAGTAGAAGGTAAAGATTACGAAGTAAAAGACGGGGATGTAATACTTTTCCGATTTAATGTTTGATTTGAGATGTGAAAAATGTAGGCTCCTAGTAGCCTACATTTTTAATTTAACAGAAAAATCTTACTTTTAGACGTAGATATTCTTTATATGTGATTAGATTTTTGACCTGTAAGACTTGGCTCTAGCGCTGGTGACTGGTAGCTGATTGTTGATGGCTAGAGTACGGTTGGCACGTTCTTGTTATTCATTCATTTACAGTGCTTCACTATATAATCCTTCTATTACTACATCAAATTTCTCCATCAAATCTAAATCCACTAAATTTATATCTGTGCAGTTATCCTTTATTATAGACACTACAGGACGAAGGACATATCTGGAGTTTGTTTTTTTGATTACCGCAAGATCCTTATTGCTTAATTTGACTATGCTACCTACAGGGTAAGGATTGATTCTCTTGATAAAGGCGTTTACCATTTCTAAATCAAAATCGCTTCCACAAGAACCCATAAGCAACTCTAAAGCCTCGTTTGGAGATACCGCTTTTCTATAAGCTCTATCAGAAGTTAAGGCTTCATATACATCGCAAATAGAAACCAATTTTGCAAAAGGAGATATATCTTTTGCTTTTAAATTATTGGGATAACCTAAGCCACTGGATTTTTCGTGATGTTCATAGACAATAGATAGAGAAATAGGGTCGATATTTATTTGATTTTTCAAATAGTCATAGCCTAATGTAGGATGTCTTTTTATGATTGTAAATTCTTCAAAGGTCAATTTTCCTGGTTTTAACAAAATTTCTGTTGGAATAAATAATTTCCCGAGATCATGAAGAAGTGTACCCACTGTTATAGAATGCAAGTGCTTTTTTTCATAACCAAGTTCTATAGCTAATACGATTGCCAATAATGCTGTATTAACGGAGTGATCGTAGGTATCGTTGTCTCTATTTTTTATATCAACTAAATGTAATGCAATTTGCTTAGTAAATAATATATTATCTACTAATTCACCAGCTAGAGATGAAATGTTATTTATGATTTCATAACTTTCTGCTGAATTAGGATTGATTTCAGTAGATAATTTATGTAATTGTTCAAAGCTTTTTTTCACTGTAAGGATTGCTTTTCTTCTCAACTCTGGTTTGATGATATTGTCAATTAATTGTTCACTATATGAATCCTCAATATATAAAAACTCTATTCCATTTTTTCGTGCGGTATCAATCATCTTTTCATGCAAAGGATATCCGGATCTGAGTAGTAATGCACCACTTTTACTATATATGGTTTTTGATAATACGGCCCCTGGTAAGATCGAATTTATTGGAACCAATCTCATTTGTCATCGACCTTTCTAGATTTATGATCTATCAAACTATTTTTTAATCACTTACTTACTTGAAGTGTATTGGGAATATACTTGATGTTTGTTTGAAATATATTTGATATTTATAAAACAATATCGACAAATTTTGATAATAGTTAATAATTTGTGTCGAAATATATTAATTAATAAAAGAAAAACACGATATAGTACATATAGTGTTAATAGGAGGAATCGCCATGGAACAATTTATCGTATTTATAAACAATGGTCAACATTTTGCTCTTGATATTTCAAAAATTGAACGGATCATAGAATTTGAACAACCTAAGAAAATACCAGAAGCATCTGATTATTTATTAGGCGTGATACAGCATAATGGAGAAATTTTACCCATTATTGATTTGACAAAGAGGTTATATAATAACGACTCTGTGAATTCAGACAGTAAAAAGGTGATTGTCGCTACATGGAAAGAAAAGCAAATGGGATTTGTAGTAGAGGATATAAAGGAAATAAGCAATTTTGAGTCAACGCAGTATGAAAAAATGAATCAAGATATATCTATTTCAAAAGCATATATTAAAGGTTTTATTAAGACAAATGATGATATTATCATTGTTTTAGATATAAATCAATTGTTTACCCTTGAGCAAGAAAAAGAAATTAGAGAGGGTATTGAGTATGCCCTTTGAATTGGAATATCAGTTCTTCACAGAAAGTGTGGTGAAGAACTGTGCTCGATGAAATAAAAGTGGGGATTTCGGAATATAAAGTAGGAAAATCACCTGATAAATTAATTACTTTAGGATTAGGCTCCTGTGTGGGAATTGCCATCTATAATAAAAGCAGTAAAGTAGGTGGTCTAAGCCATATTATGTTGCCAGACAGTACTTTTTTTATGAAAGATTTAAAACCTGAAAAATTTGCTGATTTAGCAATACCTAAGATGATAAACGAGATTACAAAGGGTAAATCCTATGCAAATCTAATAGCCAAGATTGCAGGAGGAGCCAGTATGTTTAACTTTCCCGATAAAAAAACAAATAACAATATTGGGGAACGAAATGTATTGGCTGTTCAACAAAAGCTAAAAGAATTAGGAATTCCTATTTTGGCTAGTGATACAGGTGGAAGTATAGGGAGAACTATGATTGTGGATTTAGAGAGTTTTGTAGTGAAAATAAGAACGGCAAATAGAGAAATAACAATATTATAGCTCTCAAAGGAATCAATATGAATTAGCTAAATAAAGGGAGAGAAGTATGAATACAAAATTACTAATCGTCGATGATTCTGCTTTCATGAGAAAAGTGATTTCGGATTCTATAAACGAAATGTCAGGAATAGAAGTAGTTGGCATCGCTCGCAATGGGCTAGATGCTCTAGATATTATTCCAAAACTCAAACCAGACATTATCACTTTAGATGTAGAAATGCCTAAATTAAATGGGCTAGAAACATTAAAAATTATAAAACAAAAATATGATATTCCCGTGATTATGATTAGCTCTCATACTGGCGCGGATATTACGATTGAAGCTCTTCAAATTGGAGCTGTAGATTTTATTGAAAAACCACAAGATATGAAATCTAATTTAGGTGATTTAAAAGTAGGGTTAGAAAATAAAATCAAATCCGTTTTAGGGAACACCAAGGGTAAATATCTCAAGAAACAGGATAATAGCAGTACGTCTTATGGGCAAATACATGAAATCGAAGCAGTAGTCATAGGAGCATCTACTGGTGGGCCTAAGGCCCTTACTCAAATTATTCATAAATTGCCCTCAAAAGCTAAGGTACCTATTTTTATTGTTCAACATATGCCAAAAGGCTTTACTACCTCTTTTGCAACTAGATTAGATCGTGAAACATCCCTTAACGTGGTAGAAGCGGAGGAAGGTATGCTCATACAAGCAGGAACGGTATACCTTGCCCCTGGAGATTTTCATATGACAATAGATAAAAATAGAATTCGATTGAATAGGGAAGACAAGATTTACGGGGTTCGACCAGCAGTAGATTATCTGTTTTCAAGTGCTGCAAAAGTATACAAAAACAAATTACTAGCCGTAATAATGACAGGAATGGGCAAAGATGGAACCGTAGGCCTTAAAGAAATCAAAAAGGCTGGAGGATATACCATCGCGCAGAATGAAGAGTCTTGTGTGGTATTTGGTATGCCGGGGCACGCCATATCTTCCAATGTCATTGATAAGATTATGAACTTACCAGATATTGCAAGCACTATAAGTAGACATGTAGGGGTGTTAAGATGAATTTAGACTTTGATTTCTTCTACAGTTGGGTTAAATCAAATTTACATATAGACCTAAATGCATATAAGGAAAAACAGCTTCAGAGAAGAATTGCTACAATAATGAAAAACTCTGGGGCATCTGATTTGAGAGAATATGCAAAACGCATTAGCCAAGATCAGGAAATAAAAAATATATTTCTAGATTACATCACCATTAATGTTACAGAGTTTTTTCGAAATAAAGAGATCTTTGAACAATATGAAACAGTAATAAAAGATGTGCTTATTCCTAGATTTAAAAGTATAAATATCTGGAGTGCAGCTTGCTCTGTAGGCGCAGAACCTTACTCTATAGCCATAATACTAGATAAATACAATTTATATAAAGGAAATAAGATTCTTGCAACAGATATTGACGATAATATTCTGAAGAAAGCTCAGAAAGGTGTATTTTACGATCATCAGTTGAAAAATGTGAGCTCAAAAAATTTGGCTCATTATTTCAAACAACAGGACAATCAGTATATTATTGATGAAAAAATAAAGGATATGGTCTCCTTTAAAAAACATGATCTTATACTAGATCAATACCAAAAGAATCTGCATTCTATAGTGTGTAGAAATGTAACAATTTATTTTAAAAACGAAGCCAAAGATCAAATTTATGCAAAGATAAGTGAATCTCTAGTTTCCGGAGGAGTACTTTTTACAGGTGCTACTGAAAGCATCTACAATCCAAAGGAAATTGGATTGAAAAAATTATCTACATTTATTTATGAAAAGATATAGTTTATAGATAGGAGGGTTACACATGGACGATAATAGTAAATATCGGGATTTGTTTTTTGAGGAAACAGATGAGTACTTGCAGACTTTAAATGATTGTTTGCTCCAATTAGAGAAAGATTCTCAAGATAGTAGCCTCATAGATGAAGTCTTTAGAGCAGCCCATACTCTTAAGGGAATGGCAGCCACAATGGGATATGAAAGCATGGCAGAATTAACTCACCACATGGAGAATGTATTGGAGTTATTTCGTAGTGGAGATTCCGCAATTGATTCAGAAATCATCAGTTTACTTCTCAGTTGTTTAGATAAATTATCTGAAATTGTCGAGGATCTAAGGGAAGAGAAATATACTGATTTTGATATTGAGGACTTGGTAAAAGTCCTTGACCAAGTAGCCAAACAAAATAAGACACCGGATTATGCAGAGAAAGAGTCGAATTTTAGCATTGGTGAGGATATAAGTGACACGGATTTGTTTGTTATAAAAAAAGCTCAAGACAAGGAGTATAATGCTTTTCATATAGGTGTTCGCATTTCTAAGGACAGCCTTTTGAAAGGAGCAAGGGCTTTTTTAATAATCAATAGACTAGAACAAGGAGGAGAAGTTCTCCAATTAAGCCCTTCAGCAGAAGATCTAGAAGAGGGGAATTTTGAAGATCGATTTACATTGATTTATCTAACAAAGCTTGAAGGAGCTGAAATAGAGGAGACCATTGGAAATATAGCAGAGATTGAACAAGTAATTATTGAGAGCGTAGAAAAAAGTGAAGTTGCTGCCACATTAACAGTCGCAGAAGAGCTTCCTAAAGAGGAAATCCAGGAATCAAAGATTACACCTATGCCCACAAATAAGATTGAAAAGAACAAAGACAAAAATAATGCTCATCATGTCAATCAATCCATACGAGTAGATTTGAGTAAGTTGGATAGTTTTATGAATTTGGTCTCGGAGCTGGTAATCTATAGAACTCGATTAGAAGACCTTTGTACAGATTTTAAAACTACGGAAATAAATGAACACTTAGAACATGTTGCAAGGATCACCTCGGAGCTACAGGATTTAGTCTTAAAGATTCGAATGCAGCCAGTAAATGTAGTATTTAATCGGTTTCCAAGGATGATTCGAGATTTATCTAAAGAATTAAACAAAGAAATTGAATTGGTCATAGAAGGTGAAGATACAGAGCTAGACCGAACAGTGGTCTCTGAAATTGGTGAGCCTTTGATTCATTTACTACGAAATGCAGCAGATCACGGTATAGAATCCGTAGAAGAGAGAGTGGCTTTAGGAAAATCTGAAGTAGGAACCGTAAAGCTTTCTGCTTATCAAGAAGGTAATCGTGTAATTATAACCGTTAGCGATGACGGAAAAGGCATTGATCCAGAAGCCGTGCAGCAAAGCGCCATGAGAAAAGGCATTAGTACAGAAGGTATGAGCTCTAGAGACATGGTCAACCTAATTTTTAGTCAGGGATTTTCTACAGCAAAAGAAGTAACAAATGTCTCGGGTAGAGGCGTAGGAATGGATGTAGTTAAGCAGAAAATCATCAAATTAGGTGGGAGTATAGAGGTACAAACAGAAGTCAACAAGGGAAGCACTTTTGTCATTAAATTGCCACTTACCTTATCTATTATCCAGGCCCTTCTTGTAAAGGTAGGAGACGAAACGTTTGCTCTGCCATTAGGCGTTATTGAAAAAGTTGTAAAAGTAGAAAAGGATCAAATCCTACAATCTCATAATAATGAGGTTTATATTTATAGAGATAAGGCCATTCCAGTTATAAGGGTAAATAAAAGTTTGGGTATTGAATCGGAGCGAGCAAATAAACACATTATCTTAGTTTTGTTAGGAGATCAATATTATGGACTCTTAGTAGATGATCTAATAGGACAACAAGAAATCGTTATTAAAAAGCTTAGTAGAGTTCTTGGCAAAATGAGAGAGTATCTAGGTGCTACCATACTTGGAGATGGAGATATTACCCTTATTTTAGATGTCAGCAATCTAAGCAACGATGTGAAAGGAGAATATCTTGAATAAGGATAATTATACTCTTTTACAAATAGACACGATAAAGGAATTGGCAAATGTTGGTGGGGGAAATGCAGCTACGAGCATATCTCAATTAATAGGCAAGCCTGTAAGTATGGAAGTACCTATTATTGAAATCTTAAATTACAATAATGTATTTAAAGAAATCATGTCGGAAGATACCCTGATTGATGCTATTATGATGAAAATGTTAGGGGATGCAGAAGGGATTTACTTATTTGTAACCAGACCAGAAGCATCAAAAGCCTTGATTCAAATGATGTTGCCTGATCTTATAAAAGAGGAAAATGAAGAATTGAATCATTCGACTTTAAAGGAATTAGTCAATATTGTAGTATCTTCTTATTTAAATGCCATCTCAAAGATGGTCAATGTAAATCTCATTTCTTCTGTACCGTCATTAAGTGAGGATATGTTCGGTGCCATACTAAGTAGTGCCTATATAGAGTCTGAGCAATACGACGAGAACATTATGATTATAAAAAATGAGTTTCTTTATCAAGGTAAGAGAATAGAGTCTTCTTTATACTTTATTCCTAAACCTGGCGTGCTAAAAAAATTATTCAAAATATTAGGTGTTTGAGAGGAGAAAAGATCATGTCAAAGAGAATTCTAATAGTAGATGATGCGATTTTTATGAGGATGAAATTAAAGGATATATTAGAAAAGGGTGGATACGAGGTCGTTGCAGAAGCTCAAAACGGTGTTGAAGCTATAGAGAAATTTAAAGCAGAAAGTCCAGATTTAGTGACTATGGATATCACGATGCCTGAGATGGATGGAATTGCTGCATTAAAGAGCATCAAAGAAGTAAAGCCTGATGCAAAAGTTATTATGTGTAGTGCAATGGGGCAACAATCTATGGTAATGGATGCCATAAAAGCTGGAGCCCTAGACTTTATCGTCAAACCCTTTGATAATGACCGAGTCATACAATCAATTAATAAAGCGTTACAGTAATGGAGTTGAAAAAAATGCAGATAATTGTATTCACATTAAATGACAAATACTATGCTATAAATACAGAACATGTAGAGGAAATTAGTAAAAATATACCTTCCACAAGGGTACCTAGTGCACCCTACTGGATTGAAGGTCTTATCAATTTAAGGGGCAATGTAGTATCTCTCGTTAATTTATGTAAACTTTTGCGCAAAGAAGAGGATAGATGCTATAATAATATCATTCTTATTAATGATGAAGATGAAAAGGTAGGTCTTTTAGTAAAAGATATTATTGAAGTTATCGATATCGAAGAAGATAGTATTGAAAAAATTCATACACAAATAGTTGATGGGATAGTAGGTATTTTTCAACTAAATGAGTACATTGTCAATATCATCGATATAAGGATATTACTTGCTGAAAATGAGGGATAGATTTGAATGAAGTCTTATCACAACAAGAAATAGACACGCTGTTACAAGCATTAAATACTGGAGAACTAGACCCAGATGCTGTAAAGTTAGATGAAGAAAAAAATCGCGTCAAAGCTTATGATTTTAGGCGTCCAATTAAACTTTCGAAGGAATATATTAATACATTGCATATGATTTTTGAGAATTTCTCAAAAATTGCTGGCAATTTATTGACAAGTCAAATCCGAGTCAATGCTGGTTTTACTTTGGGAGCTGTAGAGCAAATTAGTTTTGACGAATTTATTCGTTCGACTCCTAATCCAACAATGCTAGGTGTATTTCATTCAAAGCCTTTAAGTGGCAATCAAATGTTAGAAATAAACCCCCAACTCTGTATGCAGATTATTGAACTTATGTGTGGTGGATCTCAAAGTGAATTTAATAAAGATATACCTACAAAAGGCTCCTTTACGGATATTGAAGTGGGAATACTAGAGGAAGTCATTTCTAGTTTGTTAAAAGCCTTTGAAGCAGCATGGAACGAGATTACAGAAATTAACACGGTTATTGATAATTTAGAGACAAATCCTCAATTAATTCAAAATATGTCACCTAATGAACCTGTTGTATTAATTAGTTTTTCCGTCGTTATACTTGAACACAAGAGTTTTATGAATATATGTATACCTTATATGTCTATTGAAAATATTATGGAAAAATTAAGTTTAAAAAATTGGTTTGATTTAGATAAGAGTGAAAGCAATGAAAATAGAGAATTAATAGAGCAGAGTCTGATTTATTCTGATGTAGAATTAAAAGTAGAGTTGGGAAAGACGATTATTACCGTAGATGATTTCCTGCAACTAGAAGAAGGAGATATTATACAATTAGATATTCAAACCGATTCTCCACTTCGAATGTGTGTAGAGGATCGGTTGCACTATTATGTTAGGCCTGGTGAAATGAACAGAAAATTAGCAGTAGAAGTATTACAATATGTAGAAGAGGATGTTGAGCAATGAACGAAAACTTTTTATCTCAAGAGGAAATAGACGCTCTACTAGGCAGTGAATCTGTAGATGAAGAACAGTCTCAGTTAAGTGAAACAGAAAAAGACATTATTGGAGAAGTTGGTAATATCTCCATGTCTACAGCAGCAACAACCCTTTCTTCTATACTTAATAAAAAGGTTTTAATAACTACACCAAGGGTTTCGTGGATACCTTTTGAGCAGATTATCAAAGAATGTGATGTTCCTAAAGTTGTAGCAGAGATAAAATACAAAGAAGGACTAAAGGGCATCAATTTACTCATGATGGACGTTACAGATGCTACAATTATTGCAGACCTGATGATGGGTGGAGATGGAACGAATAAAAAGGATGTTCTTTCAGAGCTGGAATTAAGCGCTGTTGCAGAAGCAATGAATCAGATGATTGGGTCTGCATCTACATCTATGGCTACTATGTTAGGAAGAAGTGTAGATATTCTCCCTCCGGACGTTTCTTTATGGGATCATGAATTCAATATTAATATTACAGAGATTAACAAGGAAGATTATATGTGTAAAATTGCATTTGATCTAAATGTAGAAGGATTGATACAAAGTCAGATCATGCAAATTTTCACGAAAGAAACAGTAAATGAAATTTCAACTTTACTCATGGGAGATACTGTGGTGACTTCTTCAAAAGAACAACCACCCCATTCTTTAGAGGAGCAAGAATACATTGAGGAAATTCCTTTAATAGAGAAAGCAGAAGAAGTAAGTACAGAAAAAATATCCGTACAAAAACCTGCATTTCCACCTCTAACAAAGCCTTTAGAGGAGAGAAAAGCACCTAGAAACCTAGATTTAATCATGGATGTGCCCCTAGAACTCAGTGTAGTTCTTGGGAAAACTCGCAAGACCATTAAAGAAGTCTTGTCCTTGGTAAATGGTTCCATTGTAGAATTAAATAAACTAACCGATGAACCATTAGATATTTACGTAAATGGAAAACTTATCGCACAAGGCGAAGTTGTAGTTATAAACGAAAATTTTGGTATACGAATTACGAATATACTCAGCAAAGAACAGAGAGTAAAAAATCTTAAATAAAGAAAAAATCCCTTGGGGATTTTTTCTTTTGGTTTACTATTAAATTATGCTCAATAATTCCGATATTAATATACAAAGGTACAAGGAGGATATTTAATGAAAATCAATCATTCTCATAGTCGTTTTATAAGCAACAATCCTTACAAAACACAAGAGCAACATGAACAGACGACAAATATTAAAAAAGAAAAAAATATTGATATAGAAATTTCGGACTCAGCTAAATCTTTAGCCCAAAAGATCAATCAGACGGAAGGCAACAAGTATAGTGAAAAGGTAGAAGAGATTCGAAAGAGCATTCTCGAAGGCTCCTATAAAGTCTCGCCTGATAAAATTGCAGATAAAATTATGAATGCAATAAAAAACCAAAAGGAAAGTGTCAATAATGAATAGTACACAGGAAGTAGCCAATCATTTAAAGTCCCTTTTGACATTATTACATGAAGAGAAAGAAGCATTGATTCACAATGATGGAAATGCAATTGCTCAAATTGTAGAGAGTAAAAAAAGTTATATTGAAGAATTATCGAATGTAAAAGATTTAAATATACAAAATAACAATAAAATTATGGCTATTATAGAGCAAATTAATGGATTACAAGAAACGAATTTGCTTTTGACAAAACAAGCCCTTAGTTTTCAAAATAATTTATTAGAGAGTATGTCAAAAAATGTTCAAGGTAGTGCAAGTACTTACTCTCCTAAGGGGAACTATGAATCAAAAAATACAATCAATTTAATTGATCAATCAGTATAGAGGTGGAATATGGGAGGAATTTTTAGTTCATTTAATGCAGCAAATAAAGGTATTATTGCTCAACAGACAGCGCTCCAGACGGTCATTCACAATATTTCTAATGCGAATACAGAAGGCTTTTCGAGACAAAGGGTAGATCTAAAAGCAGATAGAGCCTCTAACTACACAGGAGTAGGACAACTGGGGACAGGGGTCAAGATGGAGTCGATTGTTAGGCTTGTAGACGATTATGTTTCTAAACAAATCAGGCAAGAAAATGGTACCCTACAACAGTATACAACAAAATCTCAGGTTCTAGACCAGCTAGAAGTCATCTTTAATGAGCCCTCAGATACAGGACTCAATTTTAATTTAGGAGAGATGTTTGACAGTTGGCAAGAACTTAGTTCAAACCCTGAAAATCTTTCATCGAAAACCATCGTTGTAGAAAAATCTAAAACATTGACGGATACCCTAAAACACATGACAAGTCAAACAGATTCTTTGATAGGTGAGACAAAAGGACAAATAGAAAAGAATGTACAGGACATGAATTCTATTATCAAAAAATTAGATTCTTTAAATAAACAAATATTTAATATATCTCTAAAAGATCAAATTCCAAATGATTTATTAGATCAGAGGGATTTAATGCTAAAAGACTTGTCCAGTATTACTGATTTTAATGCTACTTTTGATACCTACGGTAGGGTGACATTATCTTTAAATAGCGCATCAGATTCCGTAGAAGTACTGAACATTTCAGAAGGTGCTAAGGAAGTACAGGCAAATGTAGAAGGGATTTCTGTTTTGTTTTCAGTTGGTGAAGAGGAAGTCACAGTAAACTCAGGGAATATCAAAGGGAATATGGAAGCCCTCAGTGATTTGCAAACGAGAAGAGAAGAATTAAAAATATTTGCAAAGACTATGGCAGAAGCTGTAAATACGGTACATAGTGGAGACGTAGATTTAAAAGATAACTTGTTTTTTATCTTTGATGACGATACAGGGACTATAAAAGTAAATGATACCATTCTAAAAGACAATAGCCTAGTGCGTACAGGAAAAGAAGATGACTCGCCAGCAGGGGATGGTACGAGAGCTTTGGCCATTGCTAGACTTCGAAATACGAAGCTTTCTTTTCAAGAAGGTGCGACGATAGAATACGATATTGATACCATGACGATTAA
>NZ_CALNCS010000069.1 GCF_937875145.1 Alkalibaculum bacchi
GGGAAAATGGGATTTAATTCAGTATTGGGGTGGATTAAAAAAAGAAAAGAAGTCTACAATCCATAAAATGATTGATGAAAAATTGTCTTGGTCCTATGATTATGAAAAAGAGAGCAATATGCCTACAAAAGCTACGGTAACAGAGTTGAAGAAAGTACAAGAGAACAAAGGGGTAGATCGCATACGCATAAATGAGACATTTAACCTACCCAAATTTCAAAGACAAAAGGGAATGACTGGAGCTCAGAGAGGCACTGTACTACATTTTATTTTACAGCATTTAGATTTAGAGAAGTTGAAAAGTTTAGAAAGTTCTTTAAAAGAAGAAATAAGCAGACAGATTGATCAGATGGTAAAAAAACAAATCCTAAGTGAGGAAGAGATAGATGCGTTTTTTGTACCCAAAATCGTAAAGTACTTTATGAGCCCGTTAGGTCAGCGAATGCTCAAAGGGCAAAGAATTTATAGGGAGAAAGCCTTTAACTATAAAGCCGATGTAGAAGAAAGTGACGATTATATGCTGGTTCAGGGAATCATCGATTGTTACTTTTTAGAAGGAGAAGGGTATGTCTTGATTGACTATAAGAGCGACTATTATTCAGATGAAAAGGACAAAGAAGAGTTGATTCAAAATTATACTCCACAATTACAATTGTATAAAAGAGCTATTGAAGAATTGACAAAGAGAAATGTTAGAGAAACATATATATATCTATTTCACAAAAATCAAATTGTTGATATTAGATTGTAGCAAAACTTGACATCTATAGTAGAAAAGAGTAGGATTATATTTAATATTGTATACAAAAATATCAAATAAACATAGGGTGATGTATGAATAAGCTTACATTAGAGGCTAGGGCAAAAATCAATTTGACCTTAGATATCGTAAATAAGAGAGAAGATGGATTTCATAATGTGTCCATGGTTATGCAGACTATTTCATTATGCGATACTTTGCACTTTAAAGTCATTGAAAAGGGCATAAAGTTGAATTCTAATAATCCACGTCTACCTAAAGATGAGAGAAATATCATATACAAATCTGCTAAGCTTCTTTTAGAACAAACTAAAGTAGATAAAGGTATAGAAGTATATGTAAAAAAGAGAATTCCTATCGCAGCAGGTCTAGCTGGTGGCAGCTCTAATGCAGCGTCTACCATTATAGCGCTAAACAAACTGTGGAACTTAAATCTAGAGGATAAAAGTATTTTAGAAATAGGTGCAAAAATTGGTGCAGATGTACCCTTTTGCATGATAGAAGGTACGGCCTTAGCTGAAGGGGTTGGAGATGTACTTACAAATCTAGATCCATTGCCAAAGTTTTATGTGGTTTTAGTAAAAACATCTATTCGGATATCTACGCCTTGGGCATACAGTTTGGTAAATGTAAAATCTATTAAAAACCATCCAGAAAACCTAAAGATGATTGAGGGAATTCAAGGAGGAGACGTGCAGATGATTACCTCTAAAATGAGAAATGTATTTGAAGATTTTATATTTAAGAAATATCCTAGACTTACAGATATTAAGGAAAAGATGATTCGATTAGGTGCTCTTAATTCTTTGATGAGTGGTAGTGGACCAACCATATATGGACTTTTTGAAGATGAAAAAACCGCAAAAAATGCATACAGTGAGTTAAAGAAGAGTTACAAAGAAGTATTTATTGCTACAACGTATAATAAAGGGGGGTTATACCTTGGGGTATAAAGATGGGGTATTAACGATAGATATGGAAAGTTATAAGCCTTTAAGGGAGATTGTGTTTTCTACTATGAGAAAGGCTATTATTGAAGGTGGTTTTAAACCAGGTCAAAGACTGATGGAAGTTCAGCTAGCAGAACAAATGGGTGTTAGTAGAACCCCTGTTCGAGAAGCTATCAGAAAGCTAGAATTAGAGGGACTAGTGGTAATGGTACCTCGTAAAGGC
>NZ_CALNCS010000070.1 GCF_937875145.1 Alkalibaculum bacchi
GTTGAAATAATACCGTCTAGAATAATTGGTACTTTTTTATAAGCTGCTTCTAATATTGCTCCAACTAACGCTGCAATTTCAAGTCCCCCGATTTTAGCAAGAGTGCCAACAGGGTCTTTTATATCGATATTATTGATTTCAATTGCCTTCTTAATTATTTCTTGTTTATGTATTAAAGCATCATCTTTTATTCCTGTTCCTCGTCCGGTCACTTCTTCAATAGAGCAGCCTGTAAATACGGAAATAAGAGCTGAACTTGGTGTTGTATTCCCTATTCCTACTTCCCCTGTAGCCAAAAGATTTATACCAGAATCTATAGCATCCCTAGCAACTTTTGCACCTGTAAAAAGAGCTTGAAGAGCTTCTTTTCTACTCATTGCAGGTCCCTTAGCCATATTATCTGTCCCGTTTTTCACTCGATTAGCCATGAGTTCAGGTGGATTTAGTGGACCCACAATTCCGATATCTGTTGCGATAACATCCCCTCCCCCACTTCGAGCGATAACGTTGACTCCTCCATTTTTATTCATATAAGCATAAAACAATTCAGCCGTAACCTCTTGAGGTGCAGCGCTTACTCCTTCAGCTACAACGCCATGATCACCTGCCATTAAAAGTACAGCTTTTCCTGTGATTTTAGGTTCAGCAGTGCCTTGGATTCCTGCAATTTGTTGAGCAATATCTTCTAATACCCCTAAGCTTCGAAGAGGTTTAATCTTAGCATCTAAACGAGCTTGCATTCCTGCAAGAGATTTTTCGTCTAATCCTGTAATATTTGTTATTAGTTCCTGTAATCCTCTTTCAAGTTCTTCTTCACTTGCTTTTTTTACATCTTCTAAATTATGAAATTTTTCGTTGATTATATTCATTTTTATATCTCCTTCAAATAAAATTATTGGTAAATGAGCGTATCTTCTTACACCTCGTAATCGCCTAAAGCCGATTCCTCGGTCGCGACGTTCGCCTAATGAAAGCTTTGCTTTCATTTCGTATCCTTGAGATTCCTCAACCAAATCGGCAAGCCGTTTGTCTGCTCCATCTCATGTCTACTGCGAAAGCTGCGCTTTCGCTTGGCTCACTGTTTGGCGAAAAAAAAATCCCGCCACAATAAATATATTTATTGTGGTCGGGATTTTGCCGTCATCTCCGCCGCTTTCCATTTCAGAAAAGGCTCTTCAATCTTAGGCAGGTCTCCTGGCTTTGACTCAAATGTCCTCTCGCCCCTTCCCAGCATTAGCCAGTGGTTAGCGTAGACTCGTCATTACAGTGGTGGGTCCGCACCGGACTTTAAGCAGTCGAAATCTACAAATCATAGATTTATGATTTCCTTGCATGAGTTCGCCAACAACGTCTTTGTCGTTGGACGAGCTATCACCGGTTTCCCTATTCTCCTCATATGAGGCACCTAAAATTGCTTACATATTTTAATTTATTTACATTATATCAAATAGATCAAAATAGTCAATAGAATGACTTTATTTTTTATGATTACTGTATATGCTTTCATTCAGGTAATCTGCTATTTATTTATGATATAATATTCACATCAGCAGATTAGCTCGCAGACAATCTGCGACTTGTATTTATAATACTAATATAAAATCAAAAAAGTGAGGCAGATAATATGATTACTCGGGAAGAAATTGAAAAGAAGATTACAGAATATCCTATATTTGAATACGCATTTTTTGATACAAGTGAATTAAGTTTTTATCCTAATGTAAGAACCATATGTGAAGTTCAATGTCCTCAATATGGAAAATCCTGGTCTTGTCCACCAGCAGTAGGTGTATTAGAAGAATGTAAGAAAAGGTGCTTATCATATAAGGATGCTTTTATCTTTAGCACCGTTTCAGAAGTACAAGATACGCTCAATATGGAAGAGAGTCTTTCAACAAGAGGCGAACACATCGATATTGTAAACCAAATAAGAAAAGATGTCTTTCCTAGGGATGAAGACATCTTAATTCTCACAGCAGAATCCTGTAGCATATGTGAAAAATGTACATATCCTGATAGCCCTTGTAAACACAAAGATAGAATGTATCCTTGTATTGAAAGTCAGACCATAATCGTAACGGAAATATGCGAAAATCACAATATGTCCTTTTTAAACGGTCATAATATCATCACCTGGTTTTGCTTAATTTTATACAACAAAAAAGATTATAAGTAAAATCCTATGGCCAAAA
Organism: Alkalibaculum bacchi; assembly: GCF_937875145.1. Lineage (GTDB taxonomy): Bacteria > Bacillota > Clostridia > Eubacteriales > Alkalibacteraceae > Alkalibaculum > Alkalibaculum bacchi_A. The sequence continues at coordinate 2,193 of NZ_CALNCS010000070.1, forward strand.
ATGTCTGTTGAATGAAATGCCTTTAAATAAAAATCAGTAGAAGCTTTTGCTCTACTGATTTTTATTGTTCTGTAAAACTTCTGGAATTCTCTCAAAACAATCGTTTAACTGCCGTTCAATATAGTCGTCTATATCAATAACAGGTATTGCAAATTCTTAACTTAACAACCTAGAAAAAGTAGTTTTGCTACTTCGAGGCATACCTATTAATACTATTTTATTTTTTACCCTTCTCACGTCTACTGAGACACTACAATTTAGCGTTCGAAAATTTCTCTTTTAACTTCTTTTTGCTCCGCCAAATGGGTCTTTCCTTTAACTCGATTTAAATATATAACGTACCATGTAACCAAAACAATTCCCTTGAATACACTGCTTAAACTTACACTCCACCACACACCAGTAACACCTAGTACCGCATTAGATGAAAGAAAGACTGCTGCTGGAATTCTAAGACTTGTAAAAACAATGCTCACAACAGAAGGAGGTACTGTTTTTCCTAATCCATTAAATGCACCAGCTGTTGTAATTTCTAAGCACATAAACAATTGAGAAATTCCAAGTATTTTCAAATACTTGACTCCATAATAGATGGCTTCTTTTTCAGACAAAAATATGCTAAATATTGGCCTCGCACCAAAAATCAGTAAAACCGTAGTAATAAGTCCTATAGTCGTCATAATCCTCACGGCGATATGATAGCCTTTATTGATTCGATCCCACTTTTTCGCTCCATAGTTTTGACCTACAAAGGCCGCTAAAGCTGTAGAAAAACCATTCGCTGTATTCCAAGATATGGATTCTATTTGAGATCCTATTTGTTGTACTGCTACAGGTACAGGACCCCACTGAGCTATAAGTCTTGCAATGATCATAGATATAAAAGTAAAAAGTCCATTTTGCAACGCAACCGGTAGACCCAATGTAAATACTTTTTTTAGTATATTCCAATTAGGTACTTGAAAAAAACCCACTTTAGAGGTATAGGATAATTGAGCTTTAACTGCCTTAAACAAGAAAAAAGTCACAATCATTTGTGCAAAAACCGTGGCAATTGCTGCACCTTCTACTCCTAAAACAGGAAATGGTCCTATTCCAAAAATCAAAAGGGGATCTAGAATAATATTTGTAATAACGCCTATGACATTAATATAGAAAGGCGTTCGACTGTTTCCATGCCCATTTAAAACTCCGGTCAGCACAGGATTTAAAAATGTAAAAATCATCCCATATGAGACAATGAGCAAGTAATCCTTAGCCATTTGAATAACAGAAGGATCTCCTAAATGGAAGAAATCAATTAGTGAATCTTTGAATACTATGAGAACTGTACTATAAATAAGAGCCAGAAAAATAACTAGCTGCAAACAGCTTCTAATAAACTCTAGAGCAGATTTTATATTCTTTCCTCCTATAGACTGAGCCACGCCTACTTCTGCACCAATTCTAGGTATCATAATAAACGCCATAGCCAACCATGGGAAAAAGCCAGCAGTACCAACTCCTGCTACAGCTTTGCTGCCTAGCTTGCCAATAAAAATCATATCAGCTAAACTATAGGTCATTTGAATAAAAGAAGACCCCATAATTGGGAGTGCCAATTTTAATAGTGTCTTTTGTATGCTACCTTCTGTTAATAAATTTACTTCTTTCAATGTCTGTTCTCCTTGACGTTAGATCATGATAGAGTATTATAACATAATTGCTCTTAATTTACCTCTAAAGGGTAAAAAACTAAATTTATAGATTAAGACTTTATCATATTATTCTCTTGTCGATCATATTAAACTATAGAAATTTTCTCATTATTTGCGTGAAATTTTCGTAACTTCTACCGTCATAATCTATTATAATTAAAATGAGGTGACATATGAACGAAAAAATATTTATTGCAGAAGATGAGGATCACATTAGAGAGACGATTAAAGCCTTTCTTGAAAGCGAAGGCTATGAAGTATTTGACTTTAAAAATGGAGACCTACTCTATGAGAGTTTTATAAAGACAAAATGTGATTTGGTCATTTTAGATGTTTTAATGCCGGGCTCTACAGGATTTGAAATAACGAAAAAGATTAGAGATATTAGCACTGTACCAATTATTATCCTTACAGCAAAAGACAGCGATTTAGATTATGCAACAGGGATCAATCTAGGTAGCGATGATTATTTTACGAAGCCCTTTAGTGCCATCTCCTTAGTAATGAGGGTAAAGGCCATACTGCGAAGAGTTAAACTAGACAAACAGTTACAAGAAAGCGATGAAAAACAGGAAAATTCTCTTACCTTCGGTCAAATCTCCATTAACCGAAAGGCCATGAAAATCACCGTTAATGGTGCTCTTATAGACTTTTCACCTACAGAATACAATCTTCTACTCTATTTGATTGAAAATGCAGATCGAGCAGTATCAAGAGAAGAACTGCTCAATGAAATATGGGGTTACGAAAAAGACATTGAAACTCGTGCTTGTGACGATACCGTGCGCAGAATCCGAAAAAAGCTCGTCCATACCAATACAAAAGTAGAAACCATATGGGGCTTTGGCTTTACTATGAAGGTGGTTGACCCTTGAAAGATACGAAAAAAAGCATAAAATTTAGGCTTATTTCTAGAGTAATCCTACTCATACTCATTGTATTTATATTTATTTCTATGGTTTTTGATTTTTTGATCTCTCAGTATATGAAAAACAATGCAAATGAGGTATTACATAATTCTAGAGATTACATTGTGCAAGGTCCGATGGACAGCGGCAGAGAACCACAAATACCTCATAAGCCAAAGCCTAATGGCACTCCCATGGGAAAAGCTGAAACGGTAGTCTTAACATCAAATTATGTTATACTACACCCTACCCAATCTTTAGACAAATACTTTGACAATAGAGACTTACAGGATTTTACTATAGAAATGAAAGCTCAAAAAATCAACTTAGATACTAGTGAAATACAAAAGCTTTCGACAGACTCAGGATTATACTATTTTACTTCAATATCTAAATCTGATATGGATTTAGATCCATTCTATATTGTCAATTTTATTAATATGTCTCATCTAAATGAATTTAAAGTGAATCTTAGCCGTATTTTATGGATTATCATGATTCTTGCTT
>NZ_CALNCS010000071.1 GCF_937875145.1 Alkalibaculum bacchi
TTTGATTCTGTCCACGTTTTTAAATGCAGCGGCTAATTGTGAACGCAATAGTCACGTGAGTCGTTAATTCACGCAGTTCTCTTATGAACTTCTTTATGTCTCCATAAAGGCTAGACTATATCATCACCTATCATGCTTACGCACATTGAGGTGTCCCCTAATTCCACTTAACTACAAGTGTACTTCCTTATGGAATAGTCGTTGAACCTTATCTTTCGATCTTGGCTGCTGATTGTCACCTATTAAGATGTTTAGGATTTAACCTTGCATCGTCTAATTGATTTTTTCTACTTTCGTAGCATTCACACTTATACCCATACGATATTATGTTGTAGCTCAATTAGCTCTATGAGTTCCCAGCAATTTAAGGGATTTTCTACACTCTTTATGAATGTAGGGGGTTGTCAATATTCTTCTGAATTGATGATTCATTTGTGAATATTCGTTGCCCCTGTTCTTACCTGCTAGCTTCTCAAGCAATACAGCTTGATCAGCATCTTGCAATTTATTAAATTCATCCGCAATTCCAACTACGATATCATAAGTACTTTTAAACTCATGCTCATTCTTCATGATATCAAAGCCAGTTAGGTTCTTTACTAGACCCTGTAATTGAGACGTGGTTTCATACATACCATCTGTCTCTTCACCAGCATCTTTTAACTCGTTCTTTGCCCCTCGGATACGCATGGAAACTGTTTTCCACATGTTACCAACCATATCCGGATTCTGAACGATCTCATTTGTACCAGCTACTAATGCTATAGATTGCGATAAACTATTGTTTGCAACCTCCAAAGACGAACCTGCTCGCTGGAGGGCGTCTCCTATGCCATCACTCAATGGATAACTGTTACTTTCAGACTAGGCAATCTTACTGACCTTTTTACAAAGGCGATTAGGACTTTCATCCTAATTCTCACGTTTATATTTTCGGATTATAGCGTGATGGTCGGACTGTATGGAGAGTAGGGTGGACAACTTCAATATATGTGTTACCACATACATCCCGCAGTCTCTACGGATAAATTATATTTGCTATTTTTTGTTTTATTATTTCAGTACTCATGGTGTAATCTAATCTTAACAACGGAATATTATGTTCAAAGCAATAGACATTTTTAATTTTATCTCTTTTTTGAGTGTTTAAAAATGCAATTTCTCCACCAAAATATTCAATTGCTTGAAAATGCTGTTTACCGTCATACTCTATTAAATAAAAAACCTCGCCGTCTTTCTGTCCCTGTAAATTATATTTCTTTGAAATCTTTAAAAACTCCCTTATTAATAATTTAGCAAATATAAAGTCTTTCCTCGGTCTGAAGTGTCCCCACCCTTTAACCGATATAGTTGTCAGCTTAGCAACATATTACTATGCTGCTTCGGCAGTGATTTTACCGATAGCAAAATTATTCGAACTGTTACTTCTCCCACTTTGCGATAGGATTATGACCTTTCTTTATGAAAGGCGATAAGGACGTTAATCCTTATTCTTGCGCTTATTGTATTTCAGATTATACGCAAGTCCAGACTGTATATTACAACCTCTTTCTTCTTGAATTAGACGTATCCAAAACAGAAGAGTAGGCTGAATGACTTCAATACGTATGTTACCATACGTATCCCGCAGTCGTTTGGGATTCTTATTAGTTAAGTAGGAGTAATTATGAGGATTTTATTAAATCACGATATTCTGTTATAGACATATCTTGATAAGGAACAATTAATTCAATACTTAACTAACAAGTCTTTCCTCAGTCTTACTTATCCCTAAGCTTTGACTGATATAGTCATTTACTTCACCATACATTACTGTATGGTGCTGGCATATTATTTTACCAGTCTCATTAAATTTATCGACAATACTTATGGCTTTTTCAGCTGGTATGTCAAACGCTCTCATAGTGGATACAATAGACTGACTTGCTTGAGTATTATCCATATTGTCACCTACGTTTTTATACAACGTAGCGACCCTAGATAATTCCTCAGATTCATTCAAATTATATCCTAGCTTACTAAATTCAGCGGTAGACTGAATCATATCACTAACACTAGACCCAAGATCTTTAGCATTAAAAGCTGCCTTATCAAAATACTTATTAATCTGAGTGTCACTGGCATCTGATACTTTTCTTAAATCAATAACAGCGGCATTGACATCCATAACAGCATTAACAGCACCTTTAGCGCCTTGAATCATACCATTCCAGATGTCCGCACCAGTCACCATCGTAGCTACATTCTTGAATCCGTTTTTAATCTGAGTAGTGAATTTTTGTCCACCATAGCCTTCGGTT
>NZ_CALNCS010000072.1 GCF_937875145.1 Alkalibaculum bacchi
TTTGCAAATATTATAGTACCAAATAAGCGTTCCATTTATCTCACTGACCCCCATTATACCTCCGTTGTAATTCTAAGTTATAAGTTCTATGTTCTAAGTAAAACCTTTGTCCAACTGTCCAACCTTTCTACATTCCGCGTTCAGCTTTTAAAGTTTTAAGGTTTTGCTTACCACCTTAAACAATAATCATCGAATCCCCAAAACTAAAGAATCGATATTTTTCTTCTACTGCTTCTTTATACGCTTTCATAATAAAGTCCTTTGATGCAAAGGCGCTTACTAGCATCATAAGGGTGGATTCTGGTAAGTGAAAGTTGGTGATCATTCTATCTACCACTTTAAATTCATATTCTGGATAGATAAAGATATCTGTCCAGCCTGAAGACTCTTGCAAGGGATAGGACTTTTGAGCAACTGTTTCTAGAGTCCGGACAGTAGTAGTACCTACAGCTATTACTTTATTGCCTGTTCTTTTCGTTTCATTGATTATATCCGCTGTCTCTTGAGTTAAAACATAATACTCTGAATGCATTTTATGTTCTTCTACATTATCTACCTTTACTGGTCTAAAGGTTCCTAACCCAACATGCAAAGTTACGTAAGCAATATGAACTCCCTTTTGGCGAATCTCTTCGAGTAGCTCCTCTGTAAAGTGTAGTCCTGCTGTTGGAGCTGCCGCTGAACCTTTTACTTTAGAATATACCGTTTGATATCTTTCTCGATCTTCTAGTTTCGCCTTAATATATGGTGGCAAAGGCATCATTCCTAATTCATCGAGAATTTCTTCAAAAATGCCATCATATTGAAATTGAATATGACGATTTCCATCTTCTTTTATCTCTATGATTTCCCCTCTGAGCCTATCACTAAACTCAATAACCGCACCAATTCTTGCTTTCTTTCCAGGCTTTACTAAGGTTTCCCAAATATCTCCCTGTACCCTCTTTAAAAGCAAAATTTCGATTACAGCGCCTGTATCTGCTTTCGTTCCAAAGAGGCGAGCTGGAATGACCCTAGTATTGTTTAAAGTCAAGGTATCTCCTTCACCTAGATATTCTAGAATATCGTAAAAATGTTTGTGTACTATAGTAGTGTGCTCTCTATTTACAACCATAAGTCGAGAGTTGTCCCTCTTTTCACAAGGGGTCTGAGCAATCAGTTCTTCTGGTAAGTCATAATCAAAGTCTTTCGTATTCATTTAGTAGCTCCTTTAAAACTTGTATTTCAATATCATACTAAATAAGTTACAGTAAATCAAGAAAAAGCGCCATTGGCGCTTTTTGAATGTTTTAAACAATTAACCATCGCTCGACTATCGTTTAACTATTGTTCTTCGATAGGTATATTCAGATGCTCATAAGCTCTTTTGGTCACAATTCGACCTCGTGGAGTTCTCTGTATAAAGCCCAGCTGTAAGAGATAGGGCTCGTACACATCTTCAATAGTTGTCTTTTCCTCGTCAATAGATGCAGACAGCGTGTCTAAGCCTACTGGACCGCCGCTAAATTTTTCAATAATGCTCATTAATAATTTTCTGTCTACTTCGTCTAGTCCAATAGAATCTACCTCTAATAAATCGAGGGCATCATTTGTTGTTTGTATGTCGATAATTCCATCGTTTTTAATCTGTGCAAAATCACGAATTCTCCTAAGAAGACGATTAGCAATTCGAGGTGTTCCTCTTGATCTTTTTGCCAAATCTAGTGCTGCTCTTTCGTCAATTGGCGAACTGAATATATCTGATGATCTTAAAATGATCTCCTTTAATTGCTCATGATCATAAATTTGAAGTCTACATATCACACCAAATCGATCCCTTAAGGGAGACGTTAAAAGACCTGCCCTTGTAGTAGCTCCGATTAAGGTAAACCTCGGCAAGTCTAATCGAATAGACCGTGCTCCTGGACCTTTACCCACAATAATATCTAATGCATAATCCTCCATTGCTGGATATAAGATTTCTTCAACTGCTCGATTGAGGCGATGGATTTCATCAATAAAGAGCACATCACCTTCGTTTAAATTAGTAAGCATAGCTGCTAAGTCACCAGGTTTTTCAATGGCTGGACCTGAAGTAATCTTAATTGATACATTCATCTCATTTGAAATGATTCCTGCTAGTGTAGTTTTTCCAAGGCCTGGGGGACCGTATAGTAAAACGTGATCGAGTGTTTCCTTTCTCTGCTTTGCTGCTTCGATAAAAATACTCATCTTTTCCTTTACAAGTTCCTGGCCTATGTAATCTTTTAAATATTGAGGGCGAAGGGTTTTTTCAATCTCATTGTCCTGTTCTATTATCTCTGTAGTAATAATCCTTTTTTCCAAAAAAACACCTCCTGTTTAAGTTCTAAGTTCTAAATCAAACCGATGCCACCAGGGGCGGCTTTTAAGTTTTGCTTACCACCTTATTTAGTTGACAACGCTTTTTTAATCAACTCTTCTAAGGTCATATCTTCTTTGTAGACTTTTCCTACCAACTGTGCACCTTGGTGATAATCATAGCCTAAAGACATAAGAGCGGCAATAGCGTCTTCGCGAATACCGTTCTCTATAGGTGGAATATCTATTTCATTGTATTGGTCGATAGCTGCCATTTTGCTGAACTTATCTTTTAATTCTAAAATCATTCTATTGGCAGTTTTCTTGCCTACACCGGGTGCAGTGGAAAGTGCTTTTTCATCACCTAAACTAATATATTTTAAGAGTTCATTTCCCCTAAATTTCGATAGTATTCCAAGAGCTACTTTAGGTCCTATTCCTGAAACGCTGATTAAGTCTTTAAAAATCTGCCTTTCGTTTCTATCAGAAAATCCATAGAAAGACAGTTCATCTTCTCGAATGTGTTCGTGTATATATATTTGAGCACTATCTGAACCATTGCTTAAATCTGTCATTGTATTTACTGAAACAAAAATAGCATACCCTATGCCATTGCACTCAAGTATTACTTTATCATCGTATATGTCGACAACGTGTCCTTTTATGTATTCGTACAAAAAAAAACCCCTTTCTATATAGATTACATTATATAGAAAAGGCATTATAAGCGCAAGAGACTTAGCAACCAGCCACGAGCGTTCATCCATAAAAGATGGCGACCAGCGTTTAGTCATCAGGTTTTAGTAGAAAATATTGAATACCATAAGAACTACTCCCCATAGACAAATCTAAACTCTGCATCTACCAAAGGTAGCTAAGACACTAATTGCTGATGGCTTTAGAAGTTATTCATCATAATTTTCCAATAACTCGTATAAATTTTCTTCTCCTTTGACGATGATGCCTCCCTCTAGTTTTTCACGTTCCCCAGGGTATACTAACTCTATAGGTGTACTTGTAATATTATCTAAAACTTCCATACCTTCAATACTATAAGTATAGACTGCCACAAATATATGTCCTTGTCCATCATCGTGAGTCCCTACTTTATAGTAATCTGGAGAATAGCTATCAATATTTTTTTGTAGGACCAATTTATCAGATGTAAGCTCTACAATATTCCATTCCGAGTAAATCTTGCTTAATTGATTCTTATTTTTCCCAATATTCGTATTGTCTGCTACCTTTTGTTCCGTTGATACTTCATTACATTTTGTATAAATTCGATTGTAATATATTGTAGCATTTTCTCCTAATCCTATATCTGTAGCCGATACCCTTGCCACCTCAGCTATGCTTCTGCCTTTGCTGGCATCCCTAGAATCTTGAATTTTGCTGAATAAATCAGCACTTAAATATCCTAAAATCAATCCAAATATAACAATGAGTGCTACACCTATACCAATTCCTATTCTCCTCATACTACTGCCATCTGGACTTTTCATATAGTAACCTCCAATTATCTTTACAATTTACTAAAGATTTTCTCCTTTTATTGTTGATTTTATTAGCAGAAAATATATTTCCACCTATGGTTATTTTAACCAAAAGTCTAGATATTATAACAATTCTCAAATAATTGTTATACAGTAGTTGAGCAATTGTAAAATCAGGTGGTTAGCTACTATGCGACTTACGTCGCAGTGAATAGTAAACAATACATAACATTTTATAAAGAGTCGCATATATGTACTGTTCCACCTTCAATAAGTCTTTTTCCGTCTATATAATTTTGTGCAAAAAAATAAGCCCTAGGGCTTATTTTTATTCACGCTATTAAATTTACTCTTCTTCCCAATTATGGTAGATGTCTTGCACGTCTTCGTTATCGTCGAACATATCTAACATCTTTTGCATTTTCTTTGCATCGTCTTCAGATAGTTTTGTGAAGGTGTTTGGAATCATGGTAATTTCTGAAGATTCGAATTTGTAATTTGTGTTTTCTAAGGCCTCTACTACTCCTTGGAAGTTTTCCACATCTGTTATTACTTCATAACCTTCTTCTTCAATCATCATATCTTCTGCACCAGCATCTAATGCAACCATCATAAGTTCATCTTCATCAATATCTGAAGTTTTCTCAATCATAATTTGACCTTTTTTTTCAAACATAAAAGATACACAGCCATTTGTTCCTAAATTACCACCATTTTTATCGAAGGCATGTCGAACATCTGCTGCCGTTCTATTTTTATTATCTGTCAAAGCTTCTACGATAACTGCTACACCTGCTGGACCGTATCCTTCATATGTAATCGTCTCGTAGCTGTTTCCTCCTAATTCGCCTGCGCCTTTTTTAATTGCTCGATCTATATTGTCATTAGGCATATTATTGCCCTTTGCCTTTGTAATAGCATCTCTTAGTTTTGCATTTAATTCTGGATCCGGACCGCCTTCTTTAGCTGCAACTGATATGGCTTTAGCTAGTTTTGTAAAAACCTTCCCTCTAGCTGCATCTGCTTTACCCTTTTTATTCTTTATGGTTGACCACTTTGAATGTCCTGACATTCTATTTCCTCCCTCGTAATACTTCATTAGCGCCCTTAATTTTATCACAGATTACAGGTATAGAGCAATAAGAAGCTGAAAGGAGAATGCGGAAAAGACACTACCTCACCTATAAGCCAGATTTCCACCTTTCACCTTCCACTTTATTACGAATATTTTTCCCAATTACACACAAGATACCCTCATGAATATTAAAAATATAAATGCCAATTTACTACTAATTATTTTAGGATTGTCTATTGGGCTTCTGAACGGGATTTTTGGCTCCGGAGGTGGGATTATCGCAGTTCTTCTCATGACTCACGTTTTATCCTTTGAAAATAAAATGGCTCATGCAACCAGTATCTCTATTATCCTGCCTCTCTGTATAATCAGTTCCTTTGTCTTCATCAAGAACGGGCTTTATGATACTAGACTGATAATAAGAGTAGCACTTGGTTCTGTCGTCGGTGGGATGGTAGGAGCAAAATTACTTTGCAATATATCAAATACATTAATACGCAGAATTTTCGGTATTGTAATGGTTATTTCTGCAGTTAGGATGTTGTTCTAATGGCTACGATTATTGGTTTTTTATCAGGAATTATAGGAGGAATGGGCATTGGCGGTGGAATCATTTTAATTCCCATGTTAACCATCCTTTTAGATGTAGAACAAAAAATAGCTCAGAGTACAAATCTAATCTGTTATCTCCCTTTAGCTCTAGCCTGTCTGCCAATCCACATCAAACATAAAAATATCGATTTATCTGTAACAAAAAAGGTAGTCCCCTTTGGGATAATAGGAGCTCTACTAGGCTCCTATTTGGCTGTCCATCTCTCACCAGTCATCCTCCGAAAATTATTTGCTGCTCTTTTATTCGTTATGGGTGTAAAAGAGATTTTTAATTTAAAGTGGTCAGGTGGTCAGCGTTAAGGGTCAGCAAATATGTGACTACATGGTAGTGAACGATAACATTGAACACAACAAAAGTTGCATATTTGTCTTGTGCCATGCTCCGTGTTCATTTTTTATTATTCATTAAAAAGTTTATCCCTGGTGCTAGTGGTTGTGGTTATAGCGAAACAGTGAGGCACCTTTTCCTATGTTTTTTCGCGCGAAAGCGAGTTTAGTTTTTGCTGATGATTTGCTTTACATATTCTTCGCGCATCTTGCAAACGCCTACCTGATCATTGGTGAGTTCAACTAAATCCTGTTGGATCTTTTCTTCATCGCTAATGGGGATGTAAGCATGTATGCGGACTTTGTCGGCGTAGATTGCTTCTTCTTCCTTGATTTGATTTTTTGCTAGATAATCTTTGATCTTTCCTAGATTCGTATACTCACAGGATATTTCCATCAAGGATGAATACTGCATTTTTACATGAGTAGATTGATTAATACCTAGTGTTGCTGTACCACTATATGCTCGCACGAGACCCCCAGCTCCTAATTTAATCCCACCAAAATATCTCGTGACGATAATGAGTATATTCGTCAAACCATTATGTAATATAGATTCTAAAATAGGTTTTCCTGCAGTACCAGAAGGTTCTCCATCATCATTATGTTTTTGTGTTTCTTTTTCTCTTCCAAGTACATATGCATAGCAATTATGAGTTGCCTTATAGTGTTCCTTTTGTATGCTCTTTAATATTTCCTCAACTTTTCCTTCATTTTCTACATGAAAACAATTGACGATAAACTGAGACTTCTTAATGATCTCCTCCGCCGTACAATGTCCTTCAATAGTATAGTAATCCAAAATATCACCACCTCTTAGTTCTGCCCTAGCTTCCACCCCATCGCGCTGCGCTATGCTTGTGCCCTTGGGCAGGCTTGGCATGGAGCGTACTAATGCATCTCTTCGTCGCTACGCTCCTTGACAAGCAAAGTACTACTCCATATGTTCTATAAAAGCAGATAGTAAGAAAAAACACATGCCTCCACTGGCCGCCTATTCGATTTTGCTTACCACCTTAAAAGTACTTCCTCACCATATGCTCCATCTCTTCCGTATACTGCACTTTTAGCTTTATAGCCTCTTCTTCATATTTTTCTTCTAGAACCATTCCTTGGTTATGCAATGAAGATATAATGGACATATCCTCGTAAGGTATAGAGATTTCTTTTACAAGGCGCTCACCAAAAATCTGCTTTTGGATTAGGCCTATTAATTCTGAAATGCCTATCTCGTATTTTGCGGAGATTATAGCTTTTATACCTCTAATGGTAGAATATTTCTCTTCAAAGTTTTCACACTTTCTATCAACTTTATTAAAGATATAAATGATTTTTTTGTGCTCTGCTTTTAAAGAGCGAAGAACTTCATCTACCAGTTGTATCTGTTTTAAAAAGTTCTCATTAGAGGAATCGATAACGTGGAGCAATAAATCAGACTCTACAACGCCTTCTAATGTAGACTCAAATGCTTTTACTAAATCATGAGGGAGCTTGTCAATAAAGCCTACTGTATCGGATAAAAGGATCTCTTGATCTGAATCTTTAAATTTTCTAGTCGTAGCGTCAAGAGTGGCAAATAATTTGTTTTCTGAAAGTACGGTACTATCTGTTAACAAATTAAACAACGTACTTTTTCCAGCATTCGTATAACCTACAAGAGATATAATCGGTACTTGATTTTTCTTTCGCTTGCTCTTTTGCTGTTCCCTAATCTTCTTCATAGACTTAATGCGATTTTCCAGAATATTGATTTCTCTGTAAATTGCTCTTCGATCCGTCTCTAATTTCTTTTCACCAGGACCTCTTGTACCAATACCTCCCCCTGTTCTAGATAGAACAGTACCTAGGCCTAAAAGTCTGGGAAGTCTATACCTCAATTGAGCTAGTTCAACCTGTAATTTACCTTCTTTGGTCTTTGCATGCCTTGCAAATATATCTAAAATCAAAGAAGTTCGATCGATAATCTTTACCCCTAAGTAGGTTTCCATAACCTTTAATTGAATAGAGGATAACTCGTCATTACAGATTACGAGATTCGCTTTGCTATTTTGTATGATAATTCTTAATTCCTCTAATTTTCCTTTTCCAACATAAAAGGTATTATCTACTTTTTCCTTGTTTTGCACTATCATTGCCACAGTTGTAGCGCCAGCAGTATGGGCCAATTCCTTTAATTCTTCCATAGAGTGGTCAATTTCTAAAATAATATTATCTTGTCGAATGTTTACACCAATTAAAACAGCTCGCTCTTCTTCTAATGTATCCTCATTGACTTTTCCTCGCAAGTGCTTATCAACCTGCTCATTGTACTCTTTAAATTGGAATTCGTTTAAGGTGTCTAGAGAAAGAGGTCCATATTCCTCTACAGCTAGATTCTCATCTTTTAAGTGAATAAAGCCAATATTAAATAGAACTTGCCCTACAGGGCTTTTTACAATAGCTCCTAAAAGATTAAACTTCATCTCCATTATAGAAGATTTATCTGCAGAGGATAAACTTGGATTTCCATTTGGATGAGTGTGAAAACTCCTCAAACCATTTAAACCTCTTTTTCTTCCGAGTTTGCTAATATTAGGAAAAGTAGCTCTATTGTGCTCCCCTACACCTATTGCTGCTATCGTATTGCTGTGATCTATGATTACTATAACTTCTTTATTTATTTTTTCGGTAGTATCAAGTAAAATATTTACTACATGTTCATCGAGAATCATATCTCCTGGTATTTTATAATCTATGAGACTCTCTAATTCATTGAGTATAGACTTTCGAATACCTTCTATATTTCCATTAATCATTATATCACTCGCTTACTTTTTCATTTTTCTATTAATTTTACCACAAAACAAAAGTTTATTCAGTATACGGTTTCTACAAAAGCAAAGAGCTTATATACTAGCTAAGGATCTTATTCTTTACTTTATTGTAAACAAATTTGCATATAAATCATAAATATTTGTAAGAAATCATAATAATGTGTGAAAAGGATTGATATTTATGTGAATAAAATATTATAATTAAGTTGAATTTAATAGTTCGATTTTTCCTATGATGGAAATCTTAATACTAAGATCTTATTATTCATCTTAATTATAGACAATCTGGTTCAAAATACATAAAAGATATGGTTGCCTGAACCTATTGTCTAATCTTAATAGGGGGTTAAGAATGGAAAACAATAACGAAAATGATGATAAAATCATTATTGAAAGTGATCATTACGATAGACAATACATAAATAATGATTACAACGACGAGAACCAAGACGACTCTTTGAAAGATGTTAAAGAGCCAGAGATGGAAACAGAACCAGAAATAGAGACAGAACGAGAAATGGAGACAGAGCCAGAAATGAAGGATAATCCAGAAAAAAAGCCTAAAAAGAAGTTTGGCTTTTATCTTAAATGGTCTTTTATTATCCTATTGATTCTAACGCTTATAAGTGGCATTGTTATGAGCGCTATTGCATTTTCATGGATAAATAAAGCTCCAGAATTAGACTTAAGTAATTTTGAATACATCGAACCTACTTCAGTAGTCGATAAAAACGGAGACTTTTATCAGCAATTACAAGGCAAAGAAAAAAGAGAAATCATCAACATCGATGAGATCCCAGATCATGTTAAATATGCCTTTATTGATATTGAAGACGAACGTTTTTATTCTCACAATGGCGTAGATTTAAGAGGCTTGACAAGAGCAGGAATCAATGTTGTCGCTACAGGTTCCTTAAGCGGACCAGGTGGTAGTACTATTACCCAACAGCTCATTAAGCTTACACATCTTAAGCCTGAGAAGAAACTTGAAAGAAAAGTCGTAGAAATCTATCTAGCTATGCAATTAGAGCGAAAATGGACAAAAGACCAGATTTTACAAGCTTATTTAAACAAAGTCGGATTTGCAAATGCTTGGGGAGTACAGGCTGCTTCTCAGACTTATTTCCGAAAAGATGTAGGCGAAATAAACTATGCACAGGCTGCTGTGTTAGCTTCCACCATTAAAAGTCCAACATATTATAAGCCATATGTTGTCGAAGAAGTTGAGGAAGGCATTTATTCAATTAAAAAAGATGAAGACGGAAAAATTTCTTACAATGAAAAAAATCAAAGCCGTGCCCTCGCAGTAATTGACAAAATGAAAGAACTTGGACACATAAGCAATGAAGAATACGATACTGCAAAGACGCAACTAAAAAATAACGATTTAGATTTGCATGAGCCACCAGAATTACAGATTTATTCTTACTTTACGGATGAGCTTTATATTCAAATCGTAAAAGATTTAATGACATCGGATCAATTTAGCTTTGCATCAGAGCAAGAAGCCGAAAATTATCTATTAAATTCAGGCTTAACGGTACACTCAACCATAGACCCAAGTGTTCAGAAAGTACTTGATGAACAATTTGCCAATGACAAATTGTTTCCAGCTCAATCATGGGCAGCAAAAGAAGCATCAAAGGCCATGTCTAAAGTATTAGAAAAAGAAGTAAACTATATGCCCCAAGGCGCAATGACCATTATCGACAACGCAAACGGTTCTGTAGCGGGAATGGTCGGAGGAAGAAGTAAAGATGAGAGTAGATCTTTAAATAGAGCTACTAAAAAATATCAAGTGGGTTCTGCAACGAAACCCCTTACCGTTTATGCACCAGGGATAGAGACAAAAGCGTTTACACTAGGCACAACGTATGATGATGTACCTTTAAGCCTAAAGAATGGAACCTGGAAACCTGGAAACTCTGGTGGTAGCTACGAAGGCATGTTAACTGTTAGAGAAGGTCTTAGAAAATCTAAGAATATGGTTGCCATTCAAGCTTGGTACGATTTGGGATTGGAAAACTCTATTAAATACGGTGAGCTTCTCGGTCTTGAATTTGAAGATAGTGATAAGGATGTCGCTCCACTAAGTTTAGGCGGATATACAACAGGTCAGAGTACTCTAGCTATGGCCTCTGCATTTTCAACTTTTCCAAATAAAGGCACAAGAACAGAACCAGCTATGTACACAAAAATTGTGGATAGAGATGGGAATATCATTTTAGAAAATAAACTAGAAAAGATTAGAGTCTTTTCTGAAGAAACAGCATACTTGATTACAGACGTTTTAAAAGGCGTAGTAAGAGGTGGCTCTACCAATATCTCGATACCTAATATGGATATTGCTGGTAAAACAGGAACTACTAATGATCAAAAGGATGCCTATTTCGCAGGGTATTCGCCATATTATACAGCAGCTGTATGGTATGGTTATGACCAATACAATGTCAAGGCTGGAGGGAGAACATATCAACTTAATATAGGTAAATACGGCGGAGAGCAAACTGCCAGCCCTTCTGCAATGTGGAAATCCGTTATGCAAAAGATTCATTCAGAGCTTAAATCTAAAAGCCTTCCGGGTAGACCGGGAGGCATTGTATCTGCAAGTATAGACCGAGTTTCTGGTAAATTGCCTACAGAGTTAAGTTCAAGAGATCCTAGGGGTTCTACGGTAATCAGCGAAATGTTTCTCTCAGGAACGGTTCCTACTTCTAGAGATGATTTTCATATTGAACAAAGGATTGACACATCAACAGGTATGATGGCTACAGAATTTTGTCCTGATGAATCAATAGAAACAACCGTAAGAATATTAAAACCTAATAACCGATTCCCAAAAGGTGTAAGACCGTTACACGCTAACTATGTGGCAAGTCGAGAAAAAGGTGTACTAGCTATTAATACAAGTACTCTTTGCAATATTCACAATGCTACCAGTCCAGTAGGCGTGCAGTTTATGTTAAATGATGCACCTATTGACACCTTAAGCTTAGACATAGGTCAAAGCATAACCGTTGAGGTAATTGGTTATACCATCAACAGCGAAGTAGTTCAAACTGTAGAAAATTTAACTGTTACATCGAGTAGCCCAAATGTTACAGTTAAGTCAAATGGAAACAATACTTTTGTAGTAACCGGAATAAATGGAGGAAGTGCTAATCTTGTAGCTACCGTAACCTATAAAGGTGTTGAGAAAGATATCTCTTATACTGACACCGTTATAGTCACTGTAAATACACCTTCAACACCTCTTGAAGGTGAAACACCGCTTACAAATGAAACACCTCCTACAGACGAAACACCTCCTACAGACGAAACACCTCCTACAGATGAAACACCGCCAGCGGCGAACTAGTTGGCTTTTACACATTTGTTTTTTCTGTCTAACCAATGAAAAAAGAGTAGACTTTATTAAAAAAGTCTACTCTTTTTTATTGCAAGAAATTTCTCATTGTTAACCAATGCATACAGTTACTATGAATGACTTAAAAGATTTTACATAGAGCTTACAACGTAGAACTAATGCGCAAAGGCGTATTTCATCTCTTCGTCTTTGAATTTCCTAATATAGCTGCTATATATCCAAATAATACCACGGCAGCTACACCTGCTGATGTGGCACTTATTCCTCCTGTAAAGGCTCCAATAAACCCGTCTTTGTCCACTGCTTCCATAGCTCCTTTCGCTAGAGAGTAGCCAAATCCCATAATGGGAACCGTTGCGCCGGATTGGCCTACTTCTACAATCTTAGGATAAATTCCAATACCAGTTAAAATAGCTCCTGTAACTACATATAGCACCAAAATATGGGCTGGCAATAATTTAGTTGTATCTTGAATAATTTGTCCTATGACACAAATAATTCCCCCAACCACAAAAACCCAAAAATAATCAGCCACTACCCTTCACCCCCTACCCAATTGGGGTTCATTTTCAATAGTAACAGCATGAGCAATACATGGGATACTATCCCCTTGCAATGTTGTTGTTGGGGATAGTAATGCCCCTGTAGGCACGAATAAAACCCTGTTTAATTCTTTGTTTCGTAATTTTTTGTATATATAGCCTGAAAACACTACAGCGGAACAACCTGCCCCACTTCCTCTAGCATGAGTATCTTGTTCTTCACTAAAAATTTCTACGCCGCAATCTGTATAAATATTGCTCACGTTAAAACCTTCTCGTGATAGTAAATCCATTGAAATCTCTTTGCCTATCGTTCCTAAATCTCCTGTTATAATGAGGTCATAATCTTTTGGCTCAAAACCTGTATCATTAAAATGAGCTATAATGGTCTCTACAGCTGCAGGTGCCATTGCCGTTCCCATATTATCAGCTTCTTTCACGCCATAATCCTGAACAATACCTGTCGTAATATGAGTAATGTAAGGTGACTTTTGTTGATTAGATATGACTACAGCACCTGATCCTGTTACCGTCCATTGGGCAGTCATTTTTCTTTGAATCCCTGACTCTAATGGTGAGCGATACTGGCGTTCAGCACTGCTAAAATGGCTAGAAGAACTAACTATAACATTCTTTGCAAATTGCCCTGAAACGAGACAAGCTGCTAATTGCATTCCTTCGGAGAATGTAGCACATGCATTGTACAATCCAAAAAATGGAATTGCAATTTTTTGTGCTGTAAAACTGGTACTTATAATTTGATTGAGCAAATCTCCCCCAAGATAATAATCAATATCCGTAGCCTGTAGTTTTTCCTTTTGAAGCAAGGTTTGAATAGCTGTATAGCAAATACATTCCTCTGCCTTTTCGTAAGATGTTTCACCACAAGTATCATCGGTTTCCACTTTATCAAAATATATTTTCAAAGGTCCTTCTGCTTCCTTAGGTCCTACAATAGAAGCTGTATTTGAAATAGATGGTGGATTTGGAAAGCGTATAGTTTGTCGTCCAATTTTATGCATTATCATCACCTCATTTCATAAAATAGTAAAGCAGTCCTATTATTACTGATGTAATGGTCCCATATACCAACACTGGACCTGCTAGTGAAAACATCTTCGAACCTACACCTAAGATATATCCTTCTTTTTTAAATTCAATAGCTGGTGCTACTACAGAATTTGCAAATCCTGTTATAGGTATGGCGGATCCTGCTCCTGCATATTTTCCGATATTATCGTAAATTCCTAAAGTCGTTAAAAATGCACCTATAAAAATCAAAGTCATGCTTTGCATTCCTCCAGCGATTTTGTCACTTACGTCAAATGTGTTAAGATAAAAATCTTTTATTAATTGACCTAGAACGCAAATACCACCGCCCCACAAAAAAGCATTGAAACAATTTTTAAGAGTAGTCTGTTTTGGTTGTTTGTCTTTCACAT
This sequence comes from Alkalibaculum bacchi, assembly GCF_937875145.1. Lineage (GTDB taxonomy): Bacteria > Bacillota > Clostridia > Eubacteriales > Alkalibacteraceae > Alkalibaculum > Alkalibaculum bacchi_A. The sequence goes on from NZ_CALNCS010000072.1 coordinate 13,994, forward strand.
AATCTTGATAATCTTTAGGCGTCTTAATTGTCTTCATGTAAATCCTCCTCATTTCATCAGTTTTTTATAGTACTGATGATGGATGTCAATTAATATTATTATGAGCAGTTGTTGATGAATCTATTAAAAAATTTTGAAAATAAAGTAGTGAATAGTCAACAAAACAAGTGGTGATACCTAAACGTAAAGACAAAAATAAAAAGAACCTCTGCTGAAATGATTATTCAGCGAGAGATTCTTTGAGTTTCTTTAAAATTTTCTTTTCTAGCCTAGAGACTTGAACTTGAGAAATATTGAGTTTTTGTGCAATTTCATTTTGTGTTTTATCCTGAAAATATCGCATCATAACGATTTGTCTTTCTCTAGGAGGTAATTCCCCTATCATTTCTTTTAAGGTCAGCTTATCTAATACCTCTTCCTCCCCTTCATCCTCTGATTCGATTTTGTCGATTAACATTACAGCATTGCCATCATCATGATGAATCACTTCATAAAGGTAATCTGGAGTATAACAAGCTTCTAGGGACATGATAATTTCTTCTTTTTCTACGTCAATTTCTTTGGCAATTTCTTCAATTGTAGGCTCTCTCTTATGTTCATTAAAAAACTGTTCCTTAACGTAGTACACTTTCTTATAGATGCTCTTTAAATTTCGATTTACTTTTATAAGGCCATCGTCTCTTAAAAAGCGTTTGATTTCTCCCATAATCATAGGTACTGCATAAGTTGAAAACTTTACATCAAAGGACGTATCAAAATTGTCTACAGCTTTTATAAGTCCTATGCTTCCTATTTGAAATAAATCTTCTCTATCATGTCCTCGATTGAGAAATTTATTCACTACGCTATTGACTAAGCCAATATTCGCCTCAATTAAGGTTTCTTTTGCTAGTTTATCCCCTTCTTGAGCTTGTACTATTAAATTGATGGTTTGTTGGTGATTATTATATGAATACTCTTCGCTAATCATATATAATTCCTCAACGATTCATAGCGCTATTAATCATTTTTTTCATTTTGACTCTTGTCTCTACCCCAGGAATTGATTTTACTTCTACTTCATCCATAAAACTCTCCATGACTGTAAAACCCATACCAGATCTCTCCATTTCCGGTTTTGATGTAAAAAGAGGCTCCCTTGCCTTTTCTACATCTTTAATACCTACTCCATAGTCAATTACTTCAATGATTACTGTATTTTTATCGATTTCACAAGTAATATGTATGACTTCATCATCCCTATTGTATCCGTGAATTATGGAATTGGTTACTGCTTCCGATACAGCTGTTTTTATATCTGTAATTTCCTCAATAGTAGGATCAAGTTTTGCAGCAAAGGCAGATACTACTACTCGAGCAAAACTCTCATTATCAGATTTACTTAGTATTTCCAATTTCATTCTATTATTCATCTTCTTCACCTCTAATCGCTATTAGCGCTTTATCAAGATTAGCATACTCTTTGTAAATATTAAACAAACCTGACATTTGTAAAAGCCTTCTATTGGAATTATGAATATTAATCATTATTGGTACACCATTTTTACTTTTAATCTTCTTATATCTTCCCATAAACATACCTACTCCAGAGCTGTCCATAAAATTCATCTGAGATAAATCAAATATTACATTTTTAAGATTATTAGAAGTAAGTAAAGAATCCACCTGATTTCGAATATCCTCAGAAGTGTGATGATCCAATTCTCCAATGATTTTAACATATAAAGAATCTTCTATAATTTTTGTCTTTAGTTCCATTAATCTGGCCTCCTTTTATACTATACTAGTTCTACATATTTTATAAAAATCCTGCAAAGAAATATATACAGTTTTGTCGAAGATGTAAAATTTAAAAATAAGGTGGCCAGATGGTCACCAAAAGCAAATAAAAAGCGCCTTCGGCGCTTTAGTTATTTACGGTCAAGATCCGACCCTTGCGCTCAAAGATGACTTTAGCAGGCTCTAGGGTCAAAACATCAATCAGTTGCCACATATCAACAATCTATACTTAAGCCACCAGTGGTGGCATCATGGTTTTGCTGACTACCTGATCACCTAAAAATGAAGTATCTCCGCATTTTTAATTGCTTCTTCAATCAGCTCATCTACATCCGCTTTCGCTTCTTCTTCTAGAACTTTTTCTAGTTTTGGCCTTGTCTCAGGGTGTTTTGGGACGAATACGGTACAGCAGTCTTCGAATGGAAGGATTGACGTTTCGAAGGTTTCAATTTTTTGTGCAATCTCGATGATCTCATTTTTATCCATACCAATTAAAGGCCTAAATACTGGTAGCTCTACTGCATTATTTGTGGCATTAATACTTTCCATAGTCTGGCTCGCCACTTGTCCTAGGCTTTCTCCAGATATTAAAGACATGGCCCCTTCCATATATGCAATCTTTTGGGCAATTTTCATCATGCCACGTCTCATAAGAAGAGTAGTGTACTTTTCATTGCATTTTAAAAGCTGTTCTTGTTGGATATCTGTAAAAGAAACCACATACAGTTTCATTGGTCCTGTATAGCTACTCATAATACGAGCTAACTCCATTACTTTTTCCCGAGCTCGGTCGCTAGTATAAGGGTAGCTATGGAAGTGGACCCCTACGACTTCTACTCCCCGTTTTGCCATCATATAACCTGCAACAGGGCTATCAATGCCTCCCGAGAGCATGAGCACTCCCTTTCCACTACAACCTACCGGCAATCCTCCTAAACAGGGGATAATATCTGTATATATATAAGTTTTTTCCCGCACTTCAATATGGAACATGATCTGAGGTTTCTTTACGTCAACAGAAAGATTTGCATTGTTTTCTAAAAGATAACTTCCCATTTTATTATTTAAGTCCATAGACTTTATAGGAAAGGCCTTATTCGCTCTCTTGCTGCGAACTTTAAAGGTGGTCTTCTCTGTAACGACTTGATCTCCCATTAATTCTAAGGCTAATTTCTTCATTTCTTCAAAATCATTCTCAATAACATATGCTTTACTTATAGACACAATTCCAAAAACTTTTTGAAGGGCAACTACTGCTTTTTCATATTCTTCAGGTGCAAGTCGTACAATAAATCGGCCTTGTATTTTTTCTAATTTTAAGCCACTTAAGTTTTTAAGGGTGGCTTTTATATTTCTTAATAATAAATCCACGAAATAAGACTTGTTTAAGCCTTTTAAAGCAATTTCTCCATATCGAACTAATATTACTTTTTCCATTTATCTTCTCCTCGTAAATTTCCTTACATTATCCACAGATTCCTTTAACATCTTAACCATATACTCTATTTCTTCAAGAGTATTATATTTAGAAAAACTAATTCTAAGAGAGCCTTCAATGTACTCATTTGACAAGTTCATGCTCTTTAAAACATGGCTTTGAGAGTTTTTCTTAGAAGTACAAGCAGAGCCTGATGAGATAAAAATTTCTTTCTTTTCTAGCAAATGCAAAAGAATTTCACTTTTTACATCTTCTATCGATATATTTAAAACGTGTGGGGCGTATTTTTCGCTTTCATCAGAGTTAAAATGAATTCCACTTAGTTCCCCTTTAAGGAGTTCTATGGCTTTCGATTTTAGCTCCTGTAAATGGTCTACTTGCTGCTGAAACTGGGATAACTGATCTACTGCTACACCAATACCCACAACCCCCGGGAGATTTTCTGTTCCCGATCGAAATCCTCTTTCTTGGCCACCTCCAAAAAGAATTGGTTGCAACGCTAAATCTTTTCTCACATAAATAGCACCTATTCCCTTAGGCCCATGAATCTTGTGACCGCTAAATGTCAAGATATCAATCCCTTCAGATAGTGGCTCTACAGGTACTTTTCCGACTGCTTGAACACAGTCTGAATGAAAGATACAATGTGGTGATTTTTTTTTAATAATTTTGGCTATTTCGCTTGTATTCTGGATAGATCCTACTTCGTTATTTACTTTCATGATACTCACAAGTATGGTCTTGTCATCTAGGACTTCTTCTAGCTGCTCTAAATCGAGAAAACCCTTCTTATCTACGCCAATATAAAAAACATCATACCCATTACTCTCATAAGATTTAAACCCTTCTAGCACAGAAGGATGCTCTATAGCGCTAGTAATAATCTTATTTCCCAATCGCTTATTTTTGTTAATAGCACTTCTTATAGCAAGATTATTCCCTTCTGTACCTCCAGATACAAAGGTTATAGTCTTCTCATCTACCTTTAAAAAATCAGCTACTTGCTTTCTGGCCTTGTTCATAGCCTTTTCTGCCTCTAGACCCATTCTATGAAGAGAAGATGGATTCCCATAACATTCTAAAAGGTATTTGTTCATGGCAGTGACCACTTGTTCATCTGCCCTTGTCGTTGCGCTATTATCTAAATATATCAAAGACATACATCCTTTCTCGCTCAATTTTTACAGTATATTATAGCTCTTATAGATCTACAATATAAATATCCCCATTAGAATTAAAGAATATCCTATTATCTTGAACAAACAGGGTAGATGGAACATCATTAAAAATAGATAATAATGTTTGTACTTTTCCATTCTTTTTTCGAACCTTAAGATCTTTTTTTTGAGAGTAATTCTCATCTTCTTCTACAGATTCTTCAAGCCATATATACTCTCTTTCGTCTTCTAATATATTTAAACTATGTGGATCTTTTATCTTAATTCCAGTATTGTACATTTTGCCTGAATTCATATCTATTCTCTTTATTGTATGAGTGGTGAGCAATTCTTCATCATTAATCGTGCTTTCTGTTAACTCTACTAAGAGTTGATTTTTACCGTACAAATCTAAACAATTCGCTACTCCTTCGTCCTTTAAATTTGTAATGTTTACAATACTGTTTCCCTTTAGGTTTATCATAATTAAATCTGTTGTGCTAGATGTTTCATCTTCTATATTTAATTGGTTTTCCTTTTTTACTTTTGCTAATGAAAATATTTTATTACCAGAAAAGTGTACAAAGTCTGTTACGACTAAATCGTCTCTTTTCTCTATATCAATCTCTTTTACTTTTCCATTTGTAGAGATGATTTTATTCTTGTATTGATCCTCCTTAACGGTCTGCAATAAGAGTTGTTCCCCATTACTCGACAATATAAAGTTACGAGACTCTTCACCTTCTAATTCGTATAAAAGCACACTTTTTCTATCTTTTAAATTCATAAGGTAAATCTTTTGATTTTTTTCATAGGCCATTGTATTCTTATCCGTAGATAATACCGCATTGTACACATCCTGAAGTAGTTCTGTTTCTTTATTTGTCTTAAGATTGTATAGGAGCAAATCAGAATCTTTTTTTAGCAAAAGCTGCTGATTATTTAAAGCCTCTACTACGATTCCTTCGCTTTGTATCCGTTTTATTTGTACAGCATCAGCACTTGAAGAAGATACGCTTTCAAAGACTTCTTCGTAATTTATTGGTGATTGAGTTTGAGCTAGACTTTCTCTGTCTTCCTCTACAACAGCTTCTTCTTTGCTGCAAGCTGTAAATAATAAAATCCCAAAGATAAAGGTTGCTATTATTAATTTTTTCAAGACCGTTTATCTCCTTTTTCTTTTGACTTTCTCTTTTATTCTTTTTTTCTTTATTTGCTTCTTATAATCTTTATAATCTCCATCAAATCCTGCTTTTTTTAATTTTTTATCATTAATGTAGCAAAATTCAATATAAGCTTTTGCAATGATCCACAATAGATATAGTGTAAATAAAAATAACAATACAAATCCTACTATTTTTATCATGGCCCTTACCTACTGATCTTCATCTAAAAATACGCGACTGCCTACTGAATTTTTCTGTCCTTGATACTTTCCCCTATAAGGATTTTCTGCAGCTTGATCCATCTGAGCAAATACCAATTGGCAGATACGTCTTCCCGATTCTAATTTAATAGGAAGTCTATTTGCATTATACAATTCAAGGGTTATATTCCCTTCAAAACCAGGGTCGACCCAACCAGCGTTTTGTATAAAGAGTCCCATTCTACCAATTGAACTCCTACCTTCTACAAAAGCTGTTAGATTATTTGGTAGCTTTATGTATTCTCTTGTAGTCGCCAACAAAAAAGAATTAGATGGAATGATAACTTGATCTGCTTCAAAAGAGATGTACTTGATCTCATCGGTCATAGACATAGCTTCGATTCTGTTTTCATCTAATTTTAAAAAGTGATTACCTAATCGAATATCCACAGACGCCGGTTGTATCTGTCCTTTATCAAGAGGATTGATTTCTAGTTCCTTTTTATTGATTAATTCCATGATTTTTTTGTCTGATAAAATCATTTATTTTACCTCCTTTTTTTGGTTGGTTTGTTGGTCAGTCGTAGGTTGTTCCTTACCATCTGCTTTTACTTTAGCGTGGCTATTGTCGCTCCAGTACCACCCTCATTATAATTCCCTATACGGTACTCGTCTACATATTTGTTTCTTTTCAACAGATCGTGAACAGCTTGTCTCAATGCTCCTGTACCTTTCCCGTGAATGATGGTTATTTGAGCTAAATTAGCTAATACTGCATCATCTATAAATTTTTCTACGTCTAATATGGCTTCTTCTGTTGTCGTACCTCTTAAGTCAACGGATGTCTTTATGGTTCTCGCCTTACTATTGATCGTTTTTCTGCTATAGCTTTTTTTCTGTGAAGATTCTTCTTCAATATGGACTAGATCAGCAACTTTTACTTTTGTCTTAATGATTCCTATTTCTACTAGAGCAAGTCCATCCTGACCTATATTTAAGATATACCCTTTTTGATTTAAAGATGCAATTAGTACTCTGTCTCCTGGCTTAAAAGGCTTTTGTGATCTTTTAATAGGGCCTCTTCTTTGAGTAACCTCTTCTTGCAATTTATTTTCTTGTTCTTTAAGTTCTCTTTTATACTCTTGTAGTTTTGCAACACTTTCTTTGTTTACAGCCTTTATTCTATTCATTTCCCTAATGATTTCAAGAGCTTGTTCATTTGCTTCTTCTACTATTTCTAGGGCGTCTTCCTTGGCTTTTAATTCAATTTCTCTCTTCTTTTCTTCTAAATTGTTCTTCTCTTCTTCAAGTTGTCTGCGACTACTCTCCATGTCTTCCTTGATCTTTTGAGATTCGTAGTAATTTTGCTCTGTCTCTTTATTTCTCTTTTCAATATCTTGAAGAATATCCTCAAATTGAATATTTTCTTCACTTATATAAGCTTTTGAATTATCAATGATTTCATCTATTAGTCCCAGTCTTTTGCTGATTGCAAAGGCATTACTTTTTCCAGGAACGCCAATGAGAAGTCTATAAGTAGGGCTCAGGGTTTCCACATCAAACTCTACGCTGGCATTTTCAACACCATCTTGAGAAATTGCGTATTGCTTTAATTCGCTGTAATGTGTAGTCACTAAAGTGCTTACCTTTCTAGAACGCAAGTAGTCTAAAATAGCCATAGCAAGGGCCGCACCTTCCGTAGGGTCTGTACCTGCACCTAATTCATCAAGTAAAACCAAAGTATTTTCTTCTACTTCCCTTATTATTTGCACAATATTGGTCATATGGGAAGAGAAGGTACTCAAGCTTTGTTCAATGCTCTGTTCATCTCCAATATCTGCAAAGATATTTTTAAAGATGCAAATGCTGCTTTGAGATTTTACTGGGATAAATAAACCTGCCTGGACCATAAGACACATTAAACCAACTGTTTTTAAGGCTACAGTCTTACCTCCTGTATTTGGCCCTGTAACGACTAGAGTATTAAAATCCTCTCCCAAATAAATATTAGATGGAACAACCTTATCTGGCTCGATAAGAGGATGCCTAGCATTTATTAAATGAAAGGACATATCCTCATTGACAATGGGAAGTACACCATGGATCTCTAAAGCGTATTTTGCCTTAGCAAAGACTATATCTAATTGCAATAGCGTATTATAATTGCTGCTGAGGACAAGGTGATTTAAAGCTACCTTTTCTGTAAATTCCCTTAATATTCTCTCTATTTCAGCTGCTTCCTGAAGTTTTAACTTCTTTAAATCATTATTCATCTCCACGACAATCATTGGTTCAATGAAGAGAGTTGCCCCAGTAGAAGACTGATCGTGTATAATACCTGCTACATTACTGCGATACTCTTGTTTTACGGGAAGGACATATCGCTCTTGCCGAATAGTAATAATCTGATCCTGTAAGTATTTTTGATAACTTGGTGAAGTGATCATAGCATTTAAACGATCTTTAATATTTTGATTTTTTCGATTGATTGCTCTTCTTATTTGAAAGAGCTCATGACTGGCTCGATCAGATAATTCGTCTTCTGAAATGACTGCTCTAGAGATTTCTTTTTCTAATTCTCTTAAATCCTCAAAAGAAGTAATGAGATCACCTAAAATAGGAAACTCTTCTTTATGAGCAATTTCCCCCCAGTATTTAAGTACACTTGCTACCACTCTCAAAGTAGCTGCTATATGGAGTAAATCCCTCAAGCTTAAAAGAGAGTTGATTTTTGCCTTCTGCAGAATAGTAGAAAGGTCGCGAAATCCATCTAGGGGAATAGAGCCATTGCTCAAAATCATCCGCACACCTTCATCTGTCTCCTGAAGAAGCCTATTAATTCGCTCTTTTGAATTAATAGGACGAAGTTCTTCTATCATTTCGCCACCTCTACTGGAGACGGCAAAATGTTTAAGTTTTTGAATTATTTTATCGTATTCAAGGGTTCTCAATGTCTTTTCATTCATTTGTTTATTCTACACCTCGTCTAAAATGACCTTTTGTGAAACTAGGATTTGGGCTTTTTAGAGACTCTTCTATTCTAGATGAGCCGTCTAATCGATCCCTGTATCCTTCTATAATAGCACGTATTTCTTCCATTGTTTCATTCGTAATATCAATTCTAAACTTGTCTATATTTTTTATTTTACCAATTTCTTCATATAAGCTCAACTTTTTGCTATTGAAGATATGGGTTCTATTTTTATAGTCTGTACTCACTGGAAATTCATATCCTAGTTTATCTACTAAAACGCCTTCTTTATTTGCATCTTCTAGTAGGCCGTACTGGCTGACCATTAATTCTGTATTACCATGAACAAACATCCCCAAACTGAGTGGAGACTGTTCACATATATAACTGATTTCACCTTGATTTAACTCTTGAGCTAAATATGCAAAGGAAAAACCCATGTCCTTCAGTTGGTATAAGGTAAATACATTAAAGGCATTTAATTTGTAATCTGCTTCTAGAGGTAGTCCTGTGCTTTTTAATAAGGAGAATAATTCGTAATTAGATAGTAGAAATCCATTTGGTTTTATATTTTCTAACTTACATACATGAGTTTTTAGCTCTTCAATATAATCCTTCCGAGTAACACTTGAAAAGGCAAGTAAGATATCCTTATTATGATCTTTACAAAGTCTTACAGCTTCTTCATACTGTTCCATACTTAAAGGAATGTCGCCGCCAAAGATGATTTCATCCACCCTAGTCTTTACTAAATGGGGTAAAATATCAAATTTCGAAGTCTTTAGGACTAGTTTTCGGTCTTTACTTTTGTGAACTAGGCGGGTTTCTTTTAGTGCATCTTCAATAGCTTTTACTTCTACTTTTGGTCGTGATCCTTTTACAATCTCTTCTGTCAACAATTGGGCTGCTTTTCTTCTTACTTCGTTTATTTCC
>NZ_CALNCS010000073.1 GCF_937875145.1 Alkalibaculum bacchi
GGTGGTTTTATGTTTCGCCCTTAAGGGCTCAACAGGCTAAAGCCTACAACAAAAATCGGGATCATATTAAAATATAATCCCGATTCTTCTAAAAAGTAATGATACCTGTCAGAAAGCTATCTACTTTATCACCATATTGCGTATTATAGTCTATCCATATTTCACAGTGCCCACCATCTTCTACGGTCTAAATATACTTACTATTTTTCTTTTTTCATATTTTTTTACCCTCATACGCCTAAAAGACGCTAGGTATTTAACCTAGCGTCTTTTAGATATGTTTTATTTAAATGATTGAATATATAATTCTTTAAGTTCGCTGATGAGTGGGTATCTTGGGTTTGCACCTGTACATTGATCATCAAATGCTTGTTCAGCCATTGCATCAACTTTAGCCATGAATTCTTTTTCGTCTACTCCGAATTCTTTAATAGACTTAGGAATATTGATAGTTGCTTTTAATTCTTCTATTTTTGCTACTAAACCATCAAATTTTTCTTGATCGGTCTTGCCTGATATTCCTACATATGCAGCAACTTCAGCATAGCGTTTTAATGCTTGAGGATACTTGTATTGAGAGAAAGTAGCCATTTTTGGAGCTTCTGTAGCATTGTATTTCATAACATTTGTCATTACTAATGCATTTGCAATACCATGTGGTACATGGAAGTTTGCTCCTAATTTATGTGCCAAAGAGTGATTAACACCTAGGAATGCATTCGCGAAGGCAAGAGCGGCAAGTGTAGATGCATTAGCCATTTTTTCACGAGCTTCAATGTCATCTGCGCCATATTTGTATGCTCTTGGTAAATATTCAAATACTAATTTTGCTGCTGTTAAAGCAAAGCCATTTGTGTAGTCAGTAGCATATGTTGAAACATAAGCTTCTACTGCATGAGTCAATACGTCGATACCAGAAGCAGCTGTTAAGCCTTTTGGTTGGTTCATCATATTGTCAGCATCACTTATTGCTATTGTTGGTAATATATTATAGTCAGCTAATGAGTATTTAATTTGTGTTTTTTCATCAGTAATGATAGCAAATGGAGTTACTTCTGAACCAGTACCAGATGTTGTTGCGATACAAATCAGGATAGCTTTTTCGCCCATCTTAGGGAATGTGTATACTCTCTTTCTAATATCCATAAATCTCATTGCTAAATCAGTAAATTCAGCTTCTGGATGTTCGTACATAATCCACATAATCTTAGCAGCATCCATAGCAGAACCACCACCGATTGCAATAATACAATCTGGTTCAAAAGCTCTCATAGCTGCGACGCCTTTGTTTGCAGTCGCTAAAGTTGGATCTGGAGCTACATCATAGAATGTAGTATGAGTAATACCATAGTCATCTAATTGATCTGTAACTGCTTTAGTGGCCCCACTCTTATATAAGAATGTATCTGTTACAATAAATACCTTTTTAGATTTGTATATATCTTTTAATTCAGCAAGGGCTACAGGTGTAGAACCTTTCTTGAAGTAAACCTTTTCAGGAGTTCTTAACCAAAGCATATTTTCTCTCCTCTCAGCGACGGTTTTAACATTTATTAAATCTTTTATTCCAACGTTTTCAGATACGGAGTTACCTGCCCAAGTTCCGCAGCCTAGTGTTAATGATGGAAGAAGTCTAAAGTTATAAAGGTCACCAATACCGCCATGAGAAGAAGGAGTATTAATTAAAATACGACATGTTTTAATTCTTTCTTCAAATTTCTTTATTTTATCAGTAGCTTTTACAGGATCAGCGTAAATTACAGAAGTGTGTCCTATTCCACCGTCAGTTACAAGTCGATCTACGATATCTAAAGCTTGATCGAAGTTGTTTCCTTTGTATATAGCAAGTATAGTAGAAAGTTTTTCATGTGCAAATGGTTCAAGTGTAACATCTACTTCTGTTACTTCTCCAATAAGGATTTTTGCTTCTTTTGGACACTCAAATCCAGCTAATTTCGCTATTTGATAAGGGCTTCTACCAACGATTTTTGCATTGATACCGCCATTAGCGTTTAAGATAACTTTTCTTACCTTTTCTTTTTCCTCATTATTCATTATGTAGCAGCCTCTATAAGCGAACTCTTTAATACATTTATCATAAACGCTGCTTACAATAACTGCAGATTGTTCAGAAGCACAAATTGTACCATTGTCGAATGTTTTAGAAACTATAATTGAGCTAACTGCCATAAGATAATCTGCACTGTCATCAATTAATGCAGGAGTATTACCATTACCTACACCTACAGCTGGTTTTCCAGATGAATAAGCTGATTTAACCATTCCAGGACCGCCTGTTGCAAGTACCATATCTGCATCTTTCATAACTTCTACTGATAAGTCGATAGATGGTTCATCGATCCATGCTATAATTCCTTTTGGAGCACCAGCTGCAACAGCTGCATCTAAACAAACTTTTACCGCTGCAATAGTACATTTTTTAGCACCTGGATGTGGAGAGAAGATGATACCGTTTCTAGTTTTTAAAGCTATTAGGCATTTAAAAATAGCTGTTGATGTCGGATTTGTTGTAGGTATAACAGCTGCTAAAACACCAATTGGCTCAATAATCTTTTTGAAACCAAAGGCTTTATCTTCTTCAATAACGCCAACAGTTTGAGTATTCTTATATGCATTGTATATGTACTCTGAAGCAAAATGATTTTTGATTACTTTGTCTTCGATTAGACCCATGCCAGTGTCTTCTACTGCCATTTTTGCTAAAGGAATTCTTTGTTGGGTAGCTGCTGTAGCTGTTGCTAAGAATATTGCATCAACTTGCTCTTGAGTATAAGTTGAAAATATTCTTTGAGCTTCTTTTACTTCTGCAATTTTTGCTTTTAATGTCTCAACACTGTTTACCAACCCGTTGTCTACTACTACTTTTTCTTCTTTAATCTTTTTCTCTGACATTAATATGCCCCCTTAAAGTATTATAATAAATACATTTGGTATTCATTTAAAACCATTATCTAAAACCATCTAAAAACTATTATCGATATTTTAGCGCTAAATATCAGTTTTTGACCTCGAAACTAGTATATATTAACGTTTTTATAAAGTCAACTGAAAAGAAAATAACAATCTTTTTTACAATTTTTTAAAACTCAACTATTATATAAACTAATGTCAAAGGCGGCGTTATCCCTTGTAATTCAATGGATATAAGGTCTCAACCTCAATTTTAGACAAGTTTAGAGAAAAATGTTTTTATTCAGCAGATTCATCCTTTACAAATGGACAATTTAAAAACAAATATTCGTACAAGCAAGGTAGATAAAGGCTTGACAACTTTTATCCCTTTGAAAATATGTTTCACTAATTTGTTATTTGATAAACTATCTGGTTATTTTTGAGAATTTTTAAAAATATTTTAATAAATTTTTAAGCATTTAACTGTAAAGTTAAAAAACCGGCGTCAATTAACTCGTCGGTTTAAAAAACGGAAAATGATTTCTAGTAAAAGGTGTTCTATGGGCTATTTCATCATAAATTGTTTGATTTAAACTTAAATACAAATACTCGTAATAGCGCTAATAATCTAAAACAGTTTTTCAACTAGATGCGGTATTTTTTCTGCAGCAGTTTTTATTGCGTTTTGGCGTTCTTCTTCTGTTGTTCCTGTGCCATCTACCAATAATTCATCAAAGGTATTGATCCCAATAAATTTCATAATATCCTCAACATAGTTTAAACCTTTAGAAAGAGCTGATTTTAGTATCCACGGAATATTGCCACCAGAAGATTGAACATAAATAAATACTCTTTTCTTATCATTCATAAGGCCATGTGGTTTGTTGCCTTCAAAGGTAATTGTCTTTCCAGACTGTATAATACAATCTAGATATTCCTTTACTGGAGCTGGAAATGATAAGCTCCACATTGGCGCTGCTAGAACATAAATATCAGCTGCCTTAAATTGATCACAAAGATCTTCTATTTTTTCAACCTCCTTTTGCTCCTCTGTAGTAAGCTTATTTCTTGCCTCTGAACTAACAATGGTGCTTCTACTTTGAAAATAGCAGCCTTTTAATTGAGGAACGTGTTCTTCGTACAGATTTAGTTCCTCCAATTGCACCGTTTGATCTTTCTCTAAGATCGTATTGACTAACGCTCTACTAACTGTCCTACTTGAAGACTGTTCTTCAGCCTTCGAATTTGCAATAATATAAAGTAGTTTTTTCATACATATCACCTCAGTATGTTATTTGAATACTAAAAGTATTATGTATCTTTTTAATGCACTCTATTCTTTTTTCCATTGATGACTGCAATAGATTAACATAATAAAAATTTTATCCTAATATTTCCTTAATTTTCTTTGCAAAGGCATTGGCTAAGTTTTTATGCCCTTCTTTTGTCAGATGTAGTCCATCTTCTTCCGATGGTTTGGCTGATAATGCAGCATCCATAAATTCTACACCTAGTTCTTCTGCAATCATTTGAAATTGTGGTGCTAACTGCAAAGATTTCTCAAAGGATTCTAAATATCCAAATTCTTCACCAAATGGAGATACTACTATTGTTTTGTTTATATGTATTGGCGAAACAAGTAGTATTTTTACTGGTGTATTTGTATTACTTTTTTCTCTTGTCCAGTCAATAGCTATTTGGGCTAATGCCCCTGCCCCTCTTGCGATTTCAGAAGGTCCTATATTGAAAATCTTTTTCATATCATTGCTTCCAAGCATAATGATAATTAAATCTAATGGATCGTGAGATTGCATAGATGGAATAAGCATTTTTCTTCCGTTTCGATTACTATCAAAGGGATCATCAAAAACTGTAGTTCTGCCACATAAACCTTCTTCAATAATTTTATTATCAGGTCCTAATAATTGCTGTAGTATACCTGTCCACCGTTCTTTCTTAGAATACCTTCTTCCAGTAAGAGGAGTAAACCCAAAAGTATTAGAATCACCGTAACATAGTATTCGCTTTTTATTTTTATTGCTCATTTTAACTTCCTCTCTATTTTATAGATTCATTAAGGACTTTTCTCCCAGTATTTTTGCATGATGATGAGAGAATTTATCTAAATAGATTTTTTTACAATATGTCCCTATTATATTATACAAACTATTGCCTTTAAGGTCTACTTTTCTATGGAATACATACATCTTATCTCTGATTCATATGATCTTTCATAGAGCTTGTATTCTTTTTGGAAATCTCTTTCCATAATAAATAAATCCGTATAGAACTCTCATAAATGAAAAGTAAGGCCGAATACTTCAAATTTTTTCAAAACTTACTGTGCTCATATAAGATACTCCTTAGTTTTTTATTGTTGTTATCCTATACGCTCTAATATGCTAGCACATTTTAACAAACATTCTTGCACATTATTACACTTTGTGAGAAAATGCAAGAAAGCAATTACCACCTTAAAATAATACGATTATATCAAAATAAAAAATCAGAAGAGGTTAGCATGATAACATTTAACGATATAAAACAAAATGAAGAAATACAAACATATATAAAAAGCAAATAAGACTTGAGTTGACAATAGATACAAAGTTTGGTGCCGTTATGGATTATTTTGAAATATTCCTAGGCAGAATGATACTATGTAGAAGGGCAGCAGAATATTTAAACCTCAACTTTAAGCTGATAATAAAAGGTATGGAACTTCTGTAAATAGAGAACTTTATTCTTGAAACAATTTAATTCACCTTATAGTTTCATAATATATGAAACTACTAATCTATGTTATAAAGCTTACAATTAGAAGCCTTGAAATGAATAATGTAGTGCATAAGTTAAAAAGTAAGTATGTATATAGGGACAGTTAACTTTCTCTCCTTAAATCCATAAGAGAAAATTACTGCCCCTATATCATACTTTTGTTAAGCAAGGCTTTCTTTTTGTTATGCTGGTATCAGTTGTAAACTGTAATAAGTACTTTAATCTTCATTTGTCATATTATTTAAATGAGCGGCTAAATAACTCACTTCCGTTAAATTCGCAGTGACTTCTTGTATCGCTGCTGATTGCTGTTGCGTAGTGTCTAACGTAGAATTAGATGTTTCAATGGTTTTATCTGTGGAATCTTGGATATTTTTTGTAAGTTCCGCTATTTTATCAGCTGTTTTTCTTGAGTTTTCGGATAAGTTTCTAATCTCAGTAGCTACTACACCAAAACCTCTACCAGCGTCACCTGCCCTAGCTGCTTCTATAGCTGCGTTAAGTCCTAACATTTTTGTTTGATCTGCAATATTTTTTATTAAATCTAGTATTGTATAAATCTCAATAGAAACAGTTTTCACATTGTTAATCTCATCATTTAGCGTATGTTGATTCGCTGTTACGTTTACTGATGAGGCACTAAGTTCTTCCATAGTCGCAGATATTTGACTGAACTTATCTGAAAGAGATTGGGACATATTGCTTAATTTTAATTGTTCATATCCTATTTTTGAAAGTGCATTTGCTACAATGTATAATACTTCAGCAGCTGCGGTCACATTTTTTTCATTCGTCATATATACATCTTTCACGGCATCGGCATATTGATCTGCATCTACTCCTATTTCAACGGCTGTATTTCTATATCTTGATTCTTCAGGAGTAGAGGTTAAAACTTGCCCGCCCAAAATGGTTCCAATCAAATGTCCATTTACAAGAATGGGTGCTGCAAAATCTATTAATCCGGCATGGCAACTATAAATATATGGTTTACCAGTCCTAGCAGCCTCTTCGCCACCTTTTTTATGTGATAATGCACATCTATCGTTTCCAACTTTAGTGGATTGAGTAAAGTCTATGCAAAAACTTGTGTATGAACTTGGTTTCGTTACCGGATCCCCTTCTTTATTTACTGTCACGCTGGCAATATTCATCCCTATTGCAAAATTGTCTTGAAACTTTTGCAATAATTCAATGTCAATAACGTCTTCAATTTCTAGTACTTGTTCATCTAACTCACCGTTTGCTAATTGTCTAATCATTTTCAGAATCCTCCTCATTACATATAATATATTTTACTAATAATATCGCCATTCTATAAATATAATTAAGTGAAACGCCAATAAAAAAAGTAAACAGCATTAACTGTTTACTTTTTAAATATTTAATATAAATTAGTGATTATTATTACTTTAACCATTGAGTTACTACTTCTTCATTAGCATTCATCCATGTTCTTGCAGATTCTAATTCATTGCTTCCTTCTTCTATAGCACCCATTAATTCACTTAGTTGCTCATCTGTTAAAGAAAACTTTTCTAAGAAAGAGTACACTTCAGGCATATCTTCCTCTAGTCCTGTACGAGCAATGGTATGTATTTCTTCTGTTTTTCCATATACTCCTTTAGAATCTTCTAAAAATTTTAAATCAAAATCAGCAAACTTCCAGTGAGGCGTCCATCCTGTCACTACTACAGGAGTTTTTTCGTCAATTGCTTTTGATAATGATGCTGTCATAGCCGCTTCACTGCTAGTAATAAGTTCAAAATCCAAATCATATTCATCAATAGCTTTTTCCGTCGAACTCATGATACCTGCTCCAGCATCAATGCCGATGATTTTCTTATCAAATATTTCTGCATTATCATTTAGTTCTTCTATACTATCTACTTCTACATATTCTGGTACAACTAAGCCTATTCTCGCATTTCCGTTGTTTATACCCAAATCAACTAAATTATCACCATACTCTTCCATATAGCTTTCATGAGTAACTGGTAACCATACGTCTAAGAATGCATCTGTATTACCGCTGGCCACTGATGTAAATATTGGTGCCACATCAGCTACGGTAATATCCACCTCATAATTCATATGATCTTCTAGAACTGCTGTTACTAAATTGGTCATGGCAATTCCCTCAGCCCAGTTTACCACACCTAGTTTAACGGTTCCATTATTATCGGACCCGTCACCATCCTTTGCACATCCAGCAAAAGCTCCTACAATCATAAAAGTTACTAATAACAATATTGCAAATTTTTTAAAACGCATTAAATCTTCCTTTCATTTTTTATTCTAATAGACATATTAGTCTATAAAAACTCTACTTTTCTTTGCCTAGAGATTGTGTTACTCTGTCAAGTATCATTGCCAATATGACCACTGCTAGGCCTCCCTCAAAACCTTCTCCAACCTTCATCTGCGTAATACCCCTAAGCACAACATTACCAAGGCCACCGCCACCAATCATTGAAGATATAACAACCATAGACAAGGAAAGCATAATCGTTTGGTTTAATCCAGCTAATATGGTTGGCATTGCCAAGGGTATTTGTACTTGAAATAGTTTTTGCTTGTAAGTGGCTCCAAAAGAATCCGAGGCTTCGATGACATCTTCAGATACTTGTCGTATTCCCAGGCTCGTAAGTCTAACAACAGGAGGCATCGCAAATATAACCGTTGCAACTGCACCAGGTACTTGTCCAAGATCAAAGAAATATACTGCAGGTATTAAGTAAACAAAAGCAGGCATTGTCTGCATAAAATCTAGTATGGGGCGAACTATTTGATCAAGTTTATCACTTCTAGCCATCCATATTCCTAGAGGAATTCCTATGGCTAACGCAATAAAAGTTGCCGTTAAAACTAAAGCTAGTGTTTCCATAGTCTCGCTCCAAAGATTCATGCCATAAATCAAACAAAGACCTATGGCTGCAAGAATACTTTCTTTTTTTCCTACCCTCAACCAACAAATAAGAACAATAAGTCCAAGAATACCATTAAATATTCCTTCAAATAAATTAAGTACTCCCAATAATATCAGTTTTATTATATCAAAAAAATCGCTAAGATTTTTTGTCATCCAATCAATTGCTACTTCAACTACCTCACCTATAGGTAAATTAATCACTGTCACCACCCCCTCCTAAAATTCCTGCTAGTACAGAAATCTTAAAAATAATACCCAACATACGATTATCGTCATCTACCACTACAATGGGATAAGGAGATTCCATAAAATGAGGTAGTATTTCCTCAATAGCTTTATCTAAAGATACGGTTTTTACATTTGTATCCACAACATCTTCAAGCTTATTATTGTTTGCTTTGAGAGCTTCTAGTGCTTTTTCCGCAGTGATAATTCCTTTAATATGACGCCCTTTATCTACTACAAAAATACTGGATATAGAAGCATCGTTCATTTTTTTAACAGCCAGTCGCAAGCCATCTCTTTCAGTAACTACTACATCCGCTTTTTTCATTATAGATGCAGCTGTTACTACACGTGCTCTATTAACATCTTGAACAAACTCTTTTACATAATCATCGGCTGGATTATTTAAAATTTGTTCTGGAGTTCCTGTTTGAACAATAACGCCATCTTTCATGATAGCAATACGATCACCTATTTTAAGTGCCTCGTCTAGATCATGTGTTATAAAGATGATGGTCTTTTGCATTCTTTCCTGCAAAGATACTAACTCATCTTGCATTTCTTTTCGAATCAATGGATCCAATGCACTGAAGGCTTCGTCCATAAGTAGAATATCTGCATCAGTAGCCAATGCTCTAGCGAGACCAACCCTTTGTTGCATTCCCCCACTTAATTCACTTGGATAAGAATGTTCATATCCTTTGAGACCAACAAGCTCTAATGCGCTTTTGGCTTTTTCATGTCTTTTGTTTAGTTCAACATTTTGAATTTGCAGACCGAAAGCGACATTATCCAAAATCGTCCGATGAGGAAGTAATGCGAAGTTTTGAAATATCATTGCAACTTTCTTTCTTCGTACTTCCATAAGTTCTTCTTTATTCATGGAAACAATATTCTTTCCATCAATCCATATTTCCCCCTTACTCGGTTCGATAAGACGATTGAGGCATCGAATGAGCGTGGATTTCCCACTACCTGATAATCCCATAATAACGAAGACTTCACCTCGCTGAACTTGAAAACTCACATTAGATACGCCAAGTCCATATCCAGTTTTTTCTAAAATTTCGCTTTTTGTCATTCCTTTGTCTATTAATGGAAATATCTTATTGGGCGAAGGACCAAATATTTTATATAAATTTTTTACTTCAACTTCTACCGTCAAGATACCCCTCCCTTCAATTTTTCAAAAGCAACATCTTGCTTTTTATTTACAGTTGTTACTTTAGCATAAATTCTTTTATCCGTCAAGAACCATATACAAATTCATTTTATAAGCTAGCTTAGAATACTACTTTATTTATAAGAATATTTCTTGATTTTTTATTATTCATTTGTCATAAAAGCTTTTTCTCATTATTAAAAACCAAATTGGGTAACTAGAAATAGGATAGTTAATCCTGTTTATGCACTCTCATAGAATCGGACTGGAGCTCCATTGTTGCCATATCTTCAGTTTATCATTAGCTTTCATTAGTATAGATTTAATCACTACTACGTCTTCATCTGCATACTGCATTTCGTTTGTAGATCAAACCTGCAGCTTTGAGTAAAGTACTTCAAGGTTAACATTCCTCACAAACAAAAAAGCGCCTTCGGCGCTTTCGTTCTAATTAAAATCTTATAGGTCACCATGTTGACCATAATGTTGAAATAATTGTATATTTATAAATTTCATAAAAGCGAGAACTTTCCTACCCCATAAAAAATAGCAGCTTTCGCTGCATGTTGCTATTTTTTATTATAAAACAGACTTTTTACATTCTCAAAAGCATTGTCGGCCCCTACAAAGTATAAGATATCACCTTCATTTACAGTAGCATATGGGCCTGGTGACATGATTAAGGTATCTTCTCTTCGTATCCCGACAATCGTGGCAGAAGTACTGTGCCATAGATTAATCTCCGATAGATTTTGTCCTAAATAATTGCTATCACCATTTAACTCTATTTCATAGGGTATAAAAGGATTGATCCGATTAAAACGGCTGACTTTATCGACAAGCAGATTAATCTGCTCTATAAGATATTCATTTTCTTTTTGCTGTCCTTCTATTGTTTTAACAACTTTATTTTTTAATGATGTTACTGTATCGATATCTTTATGATGTCGTACAAAGTAGACGGCATTTTCACGTGAAGTTATCACAACACCGCTACCTTTTGTTGCTTTTACGATTTGCATATCCGATAATACACATATGGCCCTTCTAGCTGTCTCTGCAGATACACCATACTGACTTGCTAATGCAGATCGAGCAAATATTTTATCCCCTACTTTATATTGATTATTTACAATCTTTGCTGCGACATCTGCTGCAATCTGTTGGTATTTGGGATTTGTTATTTTGACCTTTTTATCCATTTTTTCTCTACCTTTTCTTTTTATACTTAACCATACTCTATTATACATGATTTCTTGATGTCATGCATGCTCAATATTTAGTGAAAATCCAAACCACTTCCAGTAATGTTTGTATCACATAGTCAGTATTTTTCTCAATAATTATATTAGCTATGTCTTTATTCTTCTTTTTACTAATAAATTGTATAATTTTATAGCCACACCTTGGTTTTACAAGGGAGAGTAGAATAAAAAGGGACAAAAACCCCTTACGGAAAGTCTTGCCTTGGATATTGCTAAAAATATCATTCTTCTCCCACCATCATGAAAAAGCTAGTCTGTGTCAATTCTATACACAGACTAGCTTTAATTACGTTAATAAGGCTCTATATTTGTCTTGCTACTTCATTTGCTTCTGCTACTGCATTAAGTGCTCTTCTTGCTTTACAAGCATCCCCAATAATATGGTAAGGTATATTAAGCTCTTTACAAGTAAGAATAATATTTTCACTATTATTAGATCTTGAGCCAATTGCTATTACTACATTATCACATTCTATTTCTGTTTTTTCTCCATCCTTTTCAACAATAACTCTATCTTCTTTTATTTCAAGACACTTTGTATTTACCATTGTTTTGATTCCTGCTTCGTATATACTCTCATTAACAGCTATCTTTCTCAATTGTCCTAGATCTTTCCCTATCTCATCAAGCATCTCTAGAACGGTTACTTCTTTTCCTTTCTCTGCTAGATGTTCTGCTACTTCAAGGCCTACTAAGCCTCCACCAACTACAACTACACCCTTACCATCTACTGGTTTTCCCATGAGAACTTCATGGGAGCTTACTACATTATATAAGTCTCCGCCTGGTACGTTTAATTTTAATGGAGAAGCACCTATTGCAACAATCACTTCATCTGGTGCTATTTCTTTAATTAAATCTTCTGTAACTGGAGTAGAAAGACGTATTTCGATACCCGCTTTTTCTGCTTGTTTACCCATAGATAATACTGCATCTTTCATTTCTTCTTTTCTTGGAGCCATTCCTGCTATCATAAATTGGCCACCTAGTCTTTCACTTGATTCACATATTATAGGATTATGTCCACGTTTTTTAAGTGTAATTGCTACCTCAAGACCGCCAATTCCTGCTCCAGCTATTAATACTTTCTTTGGATGATTCGTAGGTACTAACTTATTTTCTTCTTCTAAACCTAGAGTCGGGTTCCTCAAACAGGTAATATGTGGCATTTCTGTAGACACAAAACCATCATAGCATCCTTGATTACATCCAACACATTTGATTATGGACTCTACATCATTATTTTGGGCTTTATTACAAAATTCTGGATCTGCTAATTGAGCTCTGCCCATTACTACCATATCTGCCTTTTCTTCTTCAAGAATTTTCTCTGCTTGAGCTGGGTCATTGATTCTTCCAACAGCAATTGTTATCATACCAGTTTCTTGTCTAATCTTACTTGCATTCTCAACATTAAAACCTCTCGGAATATCAATAGGAGGAACTTCATATTTTATTCCTGCAGTGATAATATTTCCACGGGATACGTCCAAAACATCTACCCCGGCTTCTTTTGCTAATTTACAAAACCTAATTACATCCTCAATAGTTAAACCGTTTTCTAGATAATCATCATGCGCATCTATTCTCATAAATAAAGGCATCTCTTCGGGTATATTACTTCTAATGGCCTCTATACTCTCCAAAAGATAGCGAGCTCTGTTTTCAAAAGAACCTCCATATTCATCTGTCCTATGATTTAATGCAGGACTTAAGAAAGAATGAGGAGTATAGTTATGAGCCGCATGAAATTCAATGCAATCAAATCCAGCCTCAACAGCTCTTTTAGCTGCTTTGCCAAAAGCCTCTACAATTTCTTTAATAGTCTCCTTTGATGCAGCTGGTATCGTATGTTCTGTTCCTTTAATAGGTAAATCACTAGGAACAACAATCATTGCTTCAGGGTCACCTGCTACTGCTAATCCACCTTGCCATAATTGAATGCCTGCCTTCGCTCCTCCCTGATGTATCCCATCAACAAGCTTTTTTAATCCAGGAATATATTTATCTTCACTAATCGAAATAAACTTTTTTGGGGCAGAAGGAGTATGCACTGAAGCTACCTCTACCATATTTAAACCATTGCCACCTTCTGCTCTAGCCACGTGATAATTTATAAGTTTTTGTGTAACAAAACGATCTTCAGTAGCCATCTTTGTTCCCATTGCAGGGAAAACGATTCTATTTCTTAGTTCCATTCCTCGAATTTTTATCGGACTAAATAATTTTTCAAATGTCATTTGTATTTCTCCTCTCATTTTATATAATTATTGTTGTTCATTAAATAACAAGCAATTTTCATGCCAACTATTTATATTCCGTTCTTTCTCAACTTTCAAGGAGTTTCTTCTTTGATATATTGACCTTTATGTTCTATAATGAGACATGTGTCACGGCGCATGTCTCATTATCATTCAATGCCTTTTCAAATATTAAACTCATTATTATTTCTATAATCTTCTATATTTAATAAGTATTTTGACAACTTTCTATACAGAGTAGATCGCCCTATTCCCAAGATTTTAGAAGCTTCTTTTATATTGCCCTTTGTCTCTTTTAATGTTTTCACAATAACATCCTTTTCTCTATTTTCTATAAGGGGTAAATCAGAGTTGCTTTTTTTATTTGTTAGATTTTCCTTAAGATAAATGGGTATATCTTTAATCGTTAAATAATTTTTAGCTGTAACTTGAACTGCCCTTTCTAAAACGTTTTCTAGTTCTCTCACATTACCTAACCAATGATAATGCATGAAAAGATCTAATACCTCATCCTCAATTCCTTGAATGTTTAATAAAAACTTCTTATTATATTTATTTATAAAATATTTAACTAGATATACTATGTCTTCTTTTCTCTCTCGCAAAGGGCTAATTGTTATATTAAATACATTAAGTCTATAAAATAAATCTAATCTAAAGTTATTTTTTTGTACTTCTTCTATAAGATTTTTGTTAGTTGCAGATATTATCATAACATCCACTTTTTTCTTTTTATTTCCACCAACTCGAGTAATCTCCATATCTTGTATAACTCTCAGTAAAGAAGCTTGAATAGATAATGGCATCTCCCCTATCTCATCAAGAAATATTGTTCCTCCATCTGCAAGTTCAAATTTACCTGGTTGCCCTTGTTTTTTAGCCCCAGTAAAAGCGCCTCCTTCATAACCAAATAATTCACTTTCAACTAAACTTAAGGGTAATGCATCACAATTCAAGGCTACAAAAGGTTGATCTCTTCTACTACTATAATTGTGTATTGCCTGAGCAAAAAGTTCTTTTCCAGTTCCACTTTCTCCCATCAACAAAACATTGGAATGTCTTTTTGAAGCAATTTTTGCATGTTCAATGGCTTCTTTTATTTGTGTGGATTCTCCTATGATATCATCAAATGAATACAATCTTTTGTCTTCGCGATAAGATCTATTTATCCTAGAATCTTTGACCTTTTTTATAATATATATCCTGCCATTTATTTTCCCTTCTGCTTTAAGATGAGTAAGAGAAATTTTACATTCCATAGCTCCATTCCCGAAGTCTAATAAAACATCTTTTTGATAAAAACCCTCATTTTTCTTTAAATATTTCCAAAAACTATCTGTATAGGATACAATATCATCAAACTTCTTTCCTATTAATTCTTTTTCCGAAACAGAAAATAAGCTTTCTGCCGCTTTATTCAAAACATCAATATTTCCAAACTCATTTGTTAGTATAATTGCATCTGATACAGATTGATGGATAATACTAGAGTAATGATCAAAAGAGTCTTTTGAATTATTTATTACTGATAGCTTTAATTGATTTTCAATAGTATGGCTAATGGCCATTACCATAGCTAAAGTGTGTTGTGAAAAAGTATCTGCATAACCAGTAATTCCAATACAACCAATCAACTTACCATTAATATCATGAATTGGTGAGGCGGAAGTAGTAAAATCATGAAAATCTGCATAGGCATTTTCCCACCCCCATGTTTCAATTGGTTTGTCTAAGTAGAGGCAAGTTCCCATAGCATTTGTCCCTACTTTTTTTTCACTTAGATTAACCAGATTTATTTTAGTTTTACCCAATATATTTGGTGTGATATAGGTATCTAAAATAATTCCATTGTTATCTATCAATGTGATCATAAAACCAGTTTTCTTGATAATATTAAACAAATCAACCATATAAGTAAACATCTACATCATTATTTCTACTTCTAAACCAAGAGTCCCGTATCTCTTTTCTTACTTCAGGAATTTCACTTTCTCCTAAAACAAAAAATTTATGCCATGTTTTATTCATCTAAATACCCCCATGATTGTTGTATATCATCCTTGCACTT
Organism: Alkalibaculum bacchi; assembly: GCF_937875145.1. Lineage (GTDB taxonomy): Bacteria > Bacillota > Clostridia > Eubacteriales > Alkalibacteraceae > Alkalibaculum > Alkalibaculum bacchi_A. The sequence goes on from NZ_CALNCS010000073.1 coordinate 15,605, forward strand.
ATTTAAAATATAAAACATAAAGGAACCCATCACTAGACTCCTACTTTTTCTTACACATTTTATAAATTTACCCCTAGTAATATACTTGCAAACAAATTAATAAGCAATTTCCTCTCAATCATCTTCACTTTCTAAAGCCACCAAATTAATTTATATTACTTTCATAGATAAGCATTACAAAAGAAAAATAGGTAATACTAATACAAACTAATTAGGAGGTATGATGATGTTTGTTGCTCAGGTAGATGCACGTAAGTATGAAGCAAAAGATAAGCATAGAATTATTTTTGAAACGTATCATAGTTTAAAACCAGGTGAAAGTATGGAGTTAACAAATGACCACGACCCACTTCCCCTTTATTATCAATTTTCAGCGGAATATACAGATCAATTTGAGTGGGAATATTTAGATAAAGGTCCTGATGTGTGGAGGGTACGCATCGGTAAAAAATAATTATTATAGTAAAATCAATCTTTTTATTTAGCTTAATGATTATTTGCAAAAAAGAATTTGCCAATAAAATTTCTATGGCAAATTCCTTTTCTTATATTTAGTTGTCTTTTCCGTACTTAAGCCCTGCAACTGCTCTTGCTTTTTCAAAAACTTCTACTACCTCTATGCTTATGTCTAATAGTTCGTAACAAGATGTATAATCCTTTTCTTGAATCATCTTGTCAAAATCTAAGAATTCTTCTACTAATCGACTTTTCCACTGATTTTCATCAATATAAGAAGGCTCTCCACTACAAGTTAACGTATATCCATCACAACTATTTGCAGATGATGGTATATAGATTTCACCTAAATCACCTTGTATTCGGATGGACGGTTTTCCGTGACAATCTTTTGCAGCAACACAGGCGCACTTAAAGTCTTCGTATTCCATAATAAGAATTCCTGAAGTGTCAATTCCTCTAACCATATTCGGAAAATAGTGGACTTCTTTTGGCCTTCCAAATAATCCTACGGCAAAATGAATATTATAAATATTTAAATCAGCTAATGCACCACCATAGTATACAGGATTAAAGACATTTGGCGTCTCCCCACTTTTAAATAAATCGTACCTACTTGAATACTGTATAAAATCTAGTTGTACGATCTTTATTTTGCCTAGTTTATCTAAATTCCTCTTTACGGATTTGTAATTTGATAAATGCCTTGTGGTTATCGCTTCAAAAATCATTACATTATGATTTATTGCAGCTTTTTTTAGAGCATATGCCTCCTCTACGGTTGTAGTGAAGGGTTTTTCACATATAACGTGCTTATGGTGCTCTAAAGCCTCTAAACTGTATTGAAAGTGAAGGCTATTTGGCAAGGCAACATAGATCGTATCAATTTCTTTGTTTTCTAGCATCTCTTTGTAACTGCAATACTTGTATGGGATATTCCACGTCTCTGACAATTCAAGCGCAGTATTGGGATTTCTTGAGCAAATCGCAGTGAATTCAATTTGTTCAAAATCTTTTAATGCATCTAAAAACTCACGCACAATAGGACCTGTGCCAACAATACCTAATTTCATATAATTTTCACCCTTATCTATAAATTCTTTTGTATCTATTTTGCTTTGTATATTATCACAAAATACTCTTTATGTCATTTTCAATATTATATTGTTATTAGATTGCAATATAAATTATAATAAAGGACTTGCTTCTCCCCTACAAAACAAATTAAGCCTGTGAAGGGCTCTTGTGCAGGCAATGTATAGGAGTTTTTTATCGTCTTCACTTTGATAATTTTTACTATCTGCATCACAGATTAAGACAGCATCAAATTCAAGGCCTTTTGACATATAAACAGGTATAATATTCACGCCATGTAAATCTACTACATCCCCACTTTTTATTAATTTAAGATTTGTTTTATCTTTTAAAGACTCATATAACAAGTCAGCATTTTGGGCTGTTTTACAGATTAAGCCGATGGTTTCATAACCTTCCTCTAAACACAACTGCACTTCTGAAATGATCTTATGATTAAAAGAAGATGCATCATCCGATGTATAAACTTTTGGTTCTTCTCCGTCTCTGTTAAAACTCTTTATCTCTAAATCGTGATCAATGAATTTTGAACTATAATTCAAAATCTCATTGGTGCAACGAAAACTCTTGTTCATCGTAATCAAAGATGCTTTTTTCTTATCTAGAATCTTTTGAATTTGTTCATATAAAGATAAGTCTTCTTTCTTTTCAAGGGTTTGATTGATATCTCCTAATATCGTAAACTTACAATGCTTAAACAATAAATGAAATATTTCATAATGAAGCGGATAGTAATCTTGTGCTTCATCGATGACTACTTGTTTTATGTTTATATATTCTCTAGAGCCATATATCTTTAGATGTAAATAAGCAAGAACAGCTGCATCGTCATAGCATAAGTAAGGAATATTTAGATTTTCCGCTGTAAACCTCAAAATCTTTTCAATATCGTCAGGCAGCTCAATATCTTTCGCCATGTGATAAAAGTATTCTTTATTGTTGATGAATTTTCGGTATAAATTTTTAATATTAAGCTTGGTGAATCTTTGTATATCATTTTTAATATGAAATACTTCTAATTTGCCAAGTGGCTTTTTCTTAGATTCAGATATTAGATCTAAAATATACTCTTCTAATTGCTCTAATTTCATCCCTATAGGAGTTTCTTTTCTTCCTGATATTTTATCTCGTAGTATTTCCTTCTTTACGATGCATTTGTTTTTATAATAGACATCTTCAAACTCAATCCATTGATAAGCTAAATCGGATATAAAACTATTTAATATTTCTAAAAACTCAAGAGACATTTTAAATTCCATACTGCTCTTTATAAGAGCTCCATATTTTGAGCTTGAGATAATGCTTTCTAAAAATTCGCTTCTTGGCTGTATATGCTCATTTTGAAGAATTTCAGAAAGCATCTCTTCAAATACTGCAGAAGCTACGTTATCTTCTCCTAGCTCAGGCAGTACGCTAGAAATATACTGCTCAAATAAGGAGTTTGGTGAAATGATCATAATATTATTAGATGAAAGTGTATTAGACAATCCTTGATACATAAGATATGCAGCCCTATGAAGAGCAACAGAAGTCTTACCGCTTCCTGCTACACCTTGTACCATCATCAATTCGTTTTCCATATCCCTTATGACCAGATCTTGTTCTTTCTGTATTGTTTCTACAATAGCTTTCATTTGATTAGAAGTATTTTGAGACAATAGTTTTTTTAAAAATTCGTCTACAATTTGAACTTCTGCATCATAAAAGTATTTTAATTCTCCATTTACAATCTCATATTCTCGTTTTAGATTCACTTCTCCTGTGATACGCCCACTAGGTGCATCATAATAGGCTTTCCCTAATGCAAAGCGGTAAAAGACACTTGCTATTGGCGATCTCCAATCGTAGACAATTATTTCATATGAATCATCTTCTATTAAGGAAGAACGCCCAATATATACCTTTTCAAATTCATCCTCATCATCAAATTTAAAGTCAATTCGCGCAAAATAAGGAGATTTTATGAGTTTTTCTAAAGTAGCAATTTTCTTCTCTATTTTTTCATAGTCCATGACCTTTTCTGTGATAGGATTTGTATATTGACTTAATTCAGCCAGAGCTTCAAATCCTTCACTGCTTGAAAGATTGGAAATTGAGTGGACCGTGTTTTCACGTAGTTCCTGTTTTGCAGCAATAATGGCTGATTTATTTTCTTCGTTTTTATATTTTGCTTCATGAATTTGTTTCTTTGCTAAAGCTATGGTTGTTTCTAATCTCTTCTTTTCAAAATGTAACTCAGATGGTTCATTTTCCATTGCGAGAATCACTCCTTATTTAGGATTGTCAGGAGATTCATCTCCAAAACAATATACATAACTTTAGCATAATTTCCATGAGAAATATAGTCTTGTTGTTGTTATTGGTATTTGATACAATTATAGTAGTAAATACGTACTTTGCGCACAATTGAAAATTTAGAATATTTCTCGCCTGATTCTTCACCTGCCAATTCTATCATTATATCATGGCATAGACAGTAAATTGAGCAGACCTCTATGCTGAAAAACGAGACGAGACTTCGTCATAGAAGTCTCGTCTCGTTTGATATAATATATTTTAGAATAAACCGAAGCTTGCAAAATATGCAATTACTACTGAGGCAGGTCCTGTAATCACTCTAGAGAATAAAATGGCAGGAACACCAATCTCAACAGTCTCTGGTTCAGCATCTCCAAGGCTTAAACCTACTGGATTGCTCTTTGGCGCTACTTTTGCCTCTTCTTTTGGAGCTGAAGCAGTTTCTGTAATAACAGTATCTCCATCAGCTAGAGACATATTAATTACTATTACACAAATATAATTTTTCTATAACTTGCACTCAAAAGCCCTAAATATCCTTTGTGTGACCTAATATATACTCTTCTGCTTCCTTTGACCAAACACCGTTATTTTTACTTAAGATACGTCCTAATTCAGAATCCTTTTCTACTTGGCTAATATCTTTTAGGGCCATATCTTTATGGGTGTATACGATTTTTTTCCCACCTCCTATTTCTGTTTGATGTAAGGTGGCATAAGCTACATCGTTTAAGCCTAAAATATGAGTTACGATCTTAGACACATCAACTTTTTTGTCTTCAATGAGCTTTATACCATCTTTCATATCTTGTATATTTCCTCCAGATGTACCTACATAATGATGATCATTGTAATGGATGCCATAAATGTTAATAGGTGCCATTAAGGATTTATCAGAAGGACCTGCAAAGAAGTTCAAACAGCCATCTATATTTAATATTGAAGAACCTAATGTCACTAGAGAAGGAACAGGTGCAAAGACAAAGATATCATCATATCCTCCTCCATTTACAAAAGATCTGAGAAGTTGTTCTTGATCCTCAGTATTTGCCGTATTGACGAACTCAATTTCGACTTCTTCAGAGGTATATAATTTTCTAGCCCTCTCAAGTTTTTTGTCATCAATGTCAGTTACAATTAGTTTTTTTGGCTTTTTAGGACCATGCAAAGCTAAGTCTACTGCTAATAATCCCATTGGCCCTGTTGCTCCAGTTAATAACATATTTCCATTCTCTTTAATGCCCATATGATGAACTTTTACGTCGTCGTATACATGATAATTTGCTTTGAATGCAGAGATAACACAAGATAACGGCTCAATTAGAGAACCTTCATAATAGGTATCTCCTTTAAAGGATAGTAAGCAGTCCTTATCCATAATTTCACTAGGAATGATAATATACGTTGCATCTCCACCAATATGTTCATATGAATATCCAGGAGTTTCCAATTGATTTGGAAGATTAACCTGCATGACAAACTTACTTCCAGGTTGGTGTTTTTCCTGCCATTTTGAGCCTACTTCTAATATCTCCCCACACATTTCATGACCAATAATCGTAGGGTGGTCTGATAGGTCTCTGGTAACTCTTTTATGTTCAGAACCTTGTTTGATTAATTTATAGGTAGACATACAGATGCTATCTACCACTACTTTAGCTAGGATTTCATCCTCTTTTATTTCAGGTAAATCAAACTCTTCTAAGCGCACATCTTCTTTTCCATATAGTCTTACGGCTTTTGTTTTCATTTACATTCCCCTCTCTGCTTGTCCAGTACTGCCAAACACCTGCATTTTGTCCATTACATCTTCTTTAACGATATCTATGGTCCATAGAGAAATATCGTGAGAATATGTATCTATATTTTTCTGAGCTGCTTCATTAAGCTTTTCTCTTGCTTTTACAGCTACTTTATGAGCTAGATCAGAGTAATAATTGATCTTTGTAACACCATAATAAATGGATTTCTTGTACTCCTCTTCTGATAATCCAGAACCTCCATGCATAACTAGAGGAACAGAAACAGATTTAGCTATTTCGTCTAATCTTTTATAGTCTAATTTTGGTTTCGCAATATATAAGCCATGTGCAGTGCCAAAAGATACGGCTAGTAAATCTACATTTGTCTTTTCTACAAAATCAGCCGCTACTTTAGGGTCTGTATAAATAGCTTCTGAATGGATTAGCTCATCATTTGTTTCACCAGATGTTTCTGGATTTCCCATAGTTCCTAATTCTGCTTCCACTGTTGCACCATAGGAATGTGCTAAGGCAACTACTTTCTTCGTCAGTTCAACGTTTTCATCATAAGGCAAATCAGCACCATCAATCATTACAGATGAAAAGCCTAGCTCTAGTGCCTGAGCGATTAAATCCACGTCTTTGCCATGATCAAAATGAACGACGACAGGTACTGTGGCCTTCTCAGCCTCCCTGACCATAACCGGTCCTATTATGTCTAAAGGCACAAATCCTAAATGGCTTTCTGCAAATTCCATAATAACAGGAGAGTTTGCCTCTTCAGCGGCTGCAATAATACCTCTTATGGCTTCTATACTTGCCACATTAAAGGCACCAAGTGCATATTTGTTCTCTTTTGCATATTGCAAGACCTCTTTTGTATTTACAATAGGCATTGCTAATTCCTCCTTTATGTATATCATTTTTTTCTTGCTTTTATTGTACGACCTTATGAATTATAATGAAAGGGATGGCGATAAAATCAATAAATAATCAAAATTAATCATTACAGAGCATTCATTTAACTGATTATACAGATAAAGATAAATTTTTCACATTCTTTACTCAAAATCAATCATTATTATGGAGGATAATATGTTACCATTTGAACGAAAACAAAAAATTTTAGACTTGTTAAAAACAAAGAAAAGCCTCTCTGTTGAGGGCTTAACCAAACTTTTATACAGCAGTCCAGCCACCATTAGGCGCGATCTAGCTGAATTGTCTCAAGAGGGATTAATACGACGTATCCGAGGCGGAGCTACATATATAGAAAACAAATCCGTAGATTTGCCATATGACTTTCGAAAAGTAAGTGAAAGCGAAAAGAAAAAATACATTGCCAAAATTGCTTTAGATTTCGTATATCACGATATGACTCTATTTATGGATTCAAGTACTACAGTATTACAAATGGTCCCTTTCTTAAAAGAATATAAGGGACTAAAAATATTAACGAATGGAACCATTACTGCTCAGCAATTATCTCAATATACCAATGCTGAAGTCACTTGCGTAGGTGGTAGAGTCCATCCTAAAAGTTCATCTATAAATGGTGCAGTTGCAAGTGATTTTATTACTCATTATCGCGCAGATCTAGCTTTAATGTCTGGAAAATCTCTTTGCGAGAGTGGTGCTATGGAATATACAGAAGAAGAAGCTATAGTAAGACGAGCTTACGTAAAATATGCAAAGGAAAAAGTAGTGCTTATCGATAGTACAAAATTTGGGGTTCCCTCCTTTTATCAGAGTATTCCTTTTAGCCACATGGATTATCTTATCTCAGACGGCCCCATATCCCCATCAATAAGAGAGCAAGTAGATAGATATAATGTAGAATTTATATATTAGATAATAAGTTTGAGTAAAATAAAAATAGTGGGAGAATTAAAAAAGGATCGTATAGACACTTTGGGGCGGTGACTTTTATCTACTAATATGGAGTAGGAAGCCACCCGTCCCTATATGCCCCATGCAGAGCAAACTACAGTAAAGGCCCTATCTATCATAGATACGGCCTTTACTTACTTGGCTATTTCTTGTTTTTATTACCGTTTCCTTTTGCTGCATTATTGTTTGATTTTTGATTTGCATTGTCATTTTTCTTATTTGCATTATCATTTTTCTTATTTGCATTATTTATTTTTTCAACTTTGTCTTTGTTGTCTTTTTTGTCTTTTTTGTCTTTTTTGTCGTTTTTGTCGTTTTTGTCGTTTTTCTTGTCCATTCTTTCATTATCAGCAGTTTGTTCTTCTGATGTACTTGTTGATTACAGCCAACTAAATGTACCACCTCTGACATGTTTTGTACCATCTAGTGACATGAAATGTACCACCTGGTGACAAGTTGTTTACCGCCTC
>NZ_CALNCS010000074.1 GCF_937875145.1 Alkalibaculum bacchi
GCTAATATTAAAATCAGAAATATTAGCTAATTTACCAGCAGCCCTACTTGTAAATTAGCTAATATTTCTGATTTTAATATTAGCTATGAAACTGAAGTTGAACGTATGCCAAACGGTGCAGACATTTCAACTCAAGTTCCATCAATGTTTTTAATCGAATCTATCGCTAGAAAAGCTAATGAGATTTCTAATCAAACTAAATTAAGCAAGTGATTTTTAGCTTTTATAATCCCCATTCTTTAAGCGGCCAATTATACCAATAAACATTATGCGATTCATGGCAACATAAAAAATTCCAACCTCACCTCAGCAAGACTAGAATCCCCATCACCGCCCAACCATCTTTCTCTAATTTCCTATAAAAACGAGAAAAGCATCACACACATAAGTGCATGATGCTTAAAACCTGAATCAACTTAGCACGAAGCCTTGTTGACCAACGTCATTAGCGCTGATTCCTTATATCTTTATAATACATAATTTTCGCCGCCAGCGTCCTACAGATTTGGCAGCGTTACTATGGGATGTAGCGTGCAGTTATTCTGCTTCTTAGCATTTGGCACATCTTGAGGCGAAGTATTACTCCACACAATAGCGTCACGTAATACCGTATCTTTCATTTTCGCTCGTATTTAATCAAGAGTATCCTTATTAGCCTTAATATATTCGACCAAAGTTAATCGATAAAGAGCAATGAGCTGTGCTACGTATGCATTAGCATACTTCATAACTGATAAATTATTGGCATCTTTCCATTATGAATCAGCGATATTTGCTTTAGCGAATTCCTTCTTAAAATCTTTAAAGGAATCTATATTTAATACAAGAATAGTATTACCTTACTTCGATCAGACCCAGGGGTTTCAATGTTTATTTGATGTGCAAAGTATCGCTATTCAATTTATATTTATACTATAAAAAATAGTCCTACCAAGAGGATGTTTTCTAAAATATATATTTTACTCCTTCATATCTTTAAATTTTCACTTCAAGTTATCCTACTTGCCATAAAATGTTCTATAAAATTTTCTGACCCTATCTGATTTATGATATAAATAATTAGAGTCATATTTCTTCTCTTTATTAAATCCATAATTAGGGATAAATACATGGAATGGTATTGCCGAATTTCCACCTTTACTTGTATTTTTTAATTCATCTAAAATTGTCTTATATCTACAGGCAAATATTCTTGTACCAATAGGAATTATATCTTTAGGCTTATAAAAGATTTCTTCCACTTCATAATAGATTTGCTGATCTTTATAATGATCCAAATAAGATCAAACCCAATTTTCAAATTTCCCTTGTCCAACATCCTCATCTTTACTTTCATTAGCCCTTTCAAACTGCGGAATCAAATTTAATTCTTGGTCATTACATATATTTTCTAATCCATTTTGTCTTACAAAACTGAATAAGCCTAAACTTAAAATATGACCAACTTGTAGAGGGCCGGTCTGTTTTCTAGTGAAGTATCTCTATCATATTTTCGATAATATCTTTTATCATAACCTAAAACGCATTGCCACCCCACATGCATTTTATTATATAAAATAGGAGTTATTATAGGGAGATCATTATATAAATCATACTTGCTACTTACACTATTTATTTCAAAATAATGTAAAGAATTATAAATGAGATTTTTGCCTGGTTTTAATGTCTTACCAAGTACCTCTGAAAGTACACTTGCAAGTTCGTCAATATTTTTCAAACCCAAATATTCGACAATCTTTTCAGGACTTATATTCTTTTCAGTATCATCATTCATATCTCTATCACTTCACTAAAAACGCTCCGATAACCTCTAC
>NZ_CALNCS010000075.1 GCF_937875145.1 Alkalibaculum bacchi
TCCCTAAAACTTTTTTGCCTTTCAGTCCTGAGTAAACTTTCATGACATTCACAGACGGCGCATAATTTTGTTTTTCTATTTCTATAGTTCTAGTTCTACTCATTACTCCTGAAGGAAGTAGTGTTCGTGTTTTTAACACAGAAGTTTCTTTAAATTCTAGTGGTTTTACATAAACAGGAGAATATAGTGTAGGTTCACTGCCATCTAGGGTATAAATAATCGGAAGCGGGCGTGATATATTGAGGCTAACTTTTACGCTATCTAAAAAAGCTATTTTATTACAAGATCTATTTGGCTGTTCTGGCTGTGGAATATGATAATTAACATCATGACAATCCAGCCTAACCAACTGATTATGTATTCGTTGGGTAAAATCCTCATAATTTTTCATATTTTTTGCAGTCCAAGTAAGTTCTGCTAGTGCCAAAATCCGAGGATATATTCTATATTCTGCCAAGTCTTTGGAAGTTGCATATTCCGTCCATAAATTTGCCTGTGACCCCAATATATTTTTCTGTTGTACTCCCGAAAGTGAATCAGGTATCGGATCAAATTCATATACTTTCTTTAATGGACTATATCCTCCAATAGCTGCAGGTTCTAATTTTCGATCTCCTTGATAATAATCTAAATAAAGCCAATTACCTGAAGCGACTATTACTTTATGATTCTTTCTAGCAGCTTCAATTGCTGTCCTTTCTGCTCCCCTCCAAGACCAAGGCATGATTGCAACATTGGACGATACACCTTCATCTAATATTTCTTCCCATCCAATAATCTTTTTACCGTATCTACTCGCTATCTTTTCTACTCGTCTCACAAAATAACTTTGTAATTCATTTATACTTTTTAGGTCTTCTTTCTCAATTCTTTTTTTACAGTTAGGGCAAACATTCCATCTAACCTTTGGGCACTCATCGCCTCCGATATGAATATATTCACTAGGAAATAAAGGTATTATTTCTTCGAGAACATTTTCAACAAACTCAAATGTACTTTCTTTACCTGGACACATGACATCATTTTCTATTCCCCAATGGGTTCGTACATTAAAAGGACCACCCGTACACGATAGTTCAGGATAGGAAGCCAATGCTGCTTTCACATGTCCAGGCATCTCTATTTCAGGTACAATTGTTATCTGTCTGGAACTAGCATATGCCACAATGTTCTTTATTTCCTCTTGTGTTAGAAAACCTCCATTTACACTCCCATCGAATTCAGTACGCCAAGCACCAACTTCCGTCAGTTTTGGATATTTTTTAATTTCAATACGCCATCCCTGATCATTTGTTAAATGCAAATGTAGTTTGTTTATTTTATATAATGCAAGAACATCAATTTGCTTTTTTATAAAATCTGCTCCAAAAAAGTGTCTGCAGATATCCAACATCATCCCCCGCCACTCGAATTGAGGTTCATCTTGAATTTTCACATTGGTTATTTTCCACTCTTCATTTATAATAGTTTTTTGAGATTCAATTTCAGCTGGTAATAACTGTAATAAAGTTTGAATAGCATAAAAAACACCTTTACTTGTATTTCCTTTTAAGGTAATTCTATCTGACGAAACCTCCAATACATATGCTTCTTCATTTGTTGACGATAGTTTTTCTATAGATAGCACTATTGATTTTCCCTTCGGATTTAAAATATTATCAGAAGTTTCAAGTGAGTATCCTGTAGAAGTTGAAAGCTTATTAATCAAGTATTTGGCGACTTGATGTAATTCTGGTGAAAAATAACAAATTTCAGTTTCTGGTGTCAATAAGAAATACCCATCTTTCAGAGTAACAGATAAAGGTTTAGGAACTATATTAATACCCTTGTTGTAGCTTCTCTCGTATAATTTAGAAGCTGAGATATTCAATGAGAAAAAACAAACTGCAAAAAGTAAGCTGAAGTATCGCATAAATTAAAGTGTAACTTTTATTTTAATTTCTTCTCACAAAGATATCAACATTAAATAATAAATCATAAGCTCAAATTGGTTTTTATTTAGCTGCAATCAATAAAATCCGAGCCTATGTATATTCAAAATATCGTGATTTAGCGGAGGCTCTCTTTGCTTTGAGATAGCTTCTTTGTTGATATTTATCCGTCCCTGTACGCTCTTTATAGCTTCAAATTGCTGGAATTACCAAAATTTCAGTTTTTATACTGTCAAGATTTATAAACCAGACAACTATCGTCACTATAAAAATAGAGATTTATTTGAAATCAAGATACAATTGGTTCCGCTAAACATTATATGATGTAATACCGAGTGTGGGGGTATGAAAATACCAACGACCAATTATTTGTGCAGATTTAGCAATTTGTGCCTGCACTTGTAACAGTAACGTTGTTTGCCTACGCCATTTTACCGCTTTTGATAATAATTTCCTAAATGTTACAATGCAGACATAAAAAACTTATTGCCAAAAATAGTGTATTACCACATAAACGCTGCCCTCATCAACTCCTATCCTACTTTAGGTATTTTATATTTATCTGCGATCTTGTTCCAATCAGATACAGTCAATTTAATATACTCGACAATCTGAACAACTTTAGTTTCTGTCAATCTGAAATAGGGCGCAACGCTTAAAGCTAAGTTAAAATCCAGCGAATTGTCACTTTCCGAGATATTGAGTTTCAAGCCTGCACCATATGGATTAGGGTTAATATGGCAGGAGAAAGTATACAGCCCGTTGGCGTTAATATAAAGCCATGGCCTCTTAAATGGTCATCGGTATTGCAGACAGCTATCGAAAATACAATTCGTTTGAATAATTCTTTCAAATCTGCACTAACATTAGCACCATTTTAAATAATAAACTCAACCAATTCAAGATAAGTGACTGTCACGTCCTAAAAAAAGTTTACACATTTAGTCATACTTTGTTTGTTTTTCTTCTTTGAAATTGATAGCTATTTAGGGTTCACTGAATAATTCACATTCAAGCACAATTAAGTAATTGCACTGT
>NZ_CALNCS010000076.1 GCF_937875145.1 Alkalibaculum bacchi
CAATTCACTTTGTTCTTCAGCGTTTTCAGGATAAGTACAATTGAATTTATAAGCAATGGCATAAAGGAGGAGTTTACCGCATATTTTGTTTCGATCAAAAGTATGAGGATCCTTAGTAATGCGCGAAGCGTATAAAGCTAATCGAATCTTAGTATCATCTAAAGGCAATTGATTTAAGCATTCACATGCGTATTGTAGATATTTTTCCAACAGAGATGGATTTTCATCGTATTTTTGACTGATAATGCGATAAGCATTGTCTTTATTTTCAAGAGCATCTTTCAACCATTTATTTGCCAGTGTTCCTTCAAAGGGCTTTAATACTTTATCAAAGTAACTTTTTTTAGCCTCTTCGTATTGAAGATGACGTTCTTTTTTAGATTGCAGTTTCTCTCCAAAATAACATTCTAAAACATCAATAAAGTCAACGCCTTCAAACCTTGTGTTGTTTAAAACCTTTGCAAAAGACATAACCGATATCTGTGCAGATTTTTTATAGTAGTCCTTTTGAAAGTAACCAGAAAGGGCTTCTTTTTCGTCTTCCTTCAAATGAAATAATTGAATACTTCCTCCTAAATGACCTAAAGATTCATATTTTTCTTTTATTTTCTCTAAAGAGCGTCTCAAACCTGGTGTATTCTTAAAATAATCTGCACAAGCTTTCGATAAACTATTTTCCATTAAACCACCAATTCTTTCACTTTTCCATCCCAATGGTAGCGAAGGACCGTTACAAAATTTGCATTATCTGGGCGAATTAACTCGCTAATAGAAAGAGAGGGAACCGTATCGTAATCTCCCCATAGTATTTGTGAATTCATAATATAACCTAAATCTAATTCATTTAACAATCGAAACATATCTCGAATATTTTGTTCATCTACTCCAGCAAAGGCCTCATCTAAAGATATGATTCTAGGACAATCTTTTCGTCCACCTTCGTAACGGGCGTTTACAGCAGAAAACAAAGGTACATACATGGCCATTGCCTTTTCACCACCACTAAATTGATAGAAAGCATTATTGGTGAGCTCTTTTTTCATCTGACCCGTCTTTACAAAATAAAGTTTAAACTCAAACCACTTACGATAATCCAAAATTTCTCTCATAATGCTGTGAAAAGTGATATTTTGACCATTGTCCTCTGTAGCTCTTCTGGCCAAGGCAATTTTAGACCTAAAGTGTTCTGAAAGCTTATCTAAATCCTCTACCCGCATCAAATTGGCATCTTGCTTTAGCAATTGGACCAATTCTTTTGTATCAAGCTGTTCTTCTGTCTCTGCTTTCTTGCTAGTCCACTGCAAGCTGAAAGACAGTCCACTAGAGGTATTCATAGACTTCATGAGAGTGTTCATTCGACCTACCCATTTTTCACTGTGAAAAATCCTCGATTTTATTTTTTTGCTGATATTTTTTACTAAAATATCCTCAAACAATTGCCGATCGCTTTCTCTAAGGAGGTTTTCATTTTCTTCAATACTATCGTTCATAAATTCTATTAATTCATAAAAATCTACCTTTTTTCCACGAACTTTAGCCGTAATATTGCGTCTCTGTCTTTGTATAACTCCGTTCAAAAAACCATCTTCTTGATAAGGTTCGAAAATGTAGTCTAGACTTACGGAATAATCTCTAAGATAAGAGGCATTTTCATGAAATTTTTCTATCAATGCATTTGTATAATACCCTCTCTCTCGATTATCTTTCTCTTCTTGAGATATCTCTTGAAGAACCTTTTTTGCCAAGGATATTGGTGCTTCTTCTCCTTCAAACGTTATGACATACTTCAAACCATACTCTTCCATAAAAACGTCTTCACAGTATTTATTTATCTTTTCATGTGTATGGGTTTTCTCCTCTAGCTCTTTTAATTTTTCTGTTGCGCTACTGTAGTTAGCCTTTTCATTAGCACGCTCATCTGTCTTTTTTAATTGTTTTTTTGGAATTTCGTCTAATAATTGCAAACACCTATTAATTTCTTCTTTGATTTCTTCGTAATTTGTGTAAGTTAATTGTTCCTTTAAATTATTGAGAACCATAGAAGCTCTCTCTGTTTTATTGGATAGATTGTTAATATCATATAGCAAATCATCTAAGTCTGCCTCTATTTGATCTTTCTGTTCAAGTGTTACGCTAATTAAGCCTAGAGAATGAATAAAGGAATTGTGGGTTTTTTCCAATTCGTACAGCTCATCTCGATACACTTTTGATTTGACAAAAGCTTCTTGAAAGATTTCTAAATTAGGCTTTAACTGAAGTTTATGCGTCTTTTCATATACCCTTTCTCGTGCTGTTTTTAGGGCTTCATATTTTTCCTTTTCTTTATCTGTTTTTATCTTTACTTCTTCAATAGACATTTTATAGCTAAATTCTGCAGTTTTCACTTCTTCTACTGCAGTCATTAAATCTATATGACTTGGTACTCCATGAAATTCAGACTCGAGAAGATCATAATCTTTAATTAAAAGGTCTAGCTTTTCCATATACTCTTGAATAATGCCTTCAAGTGATTCTAATTCTTCTTTTAATTCGCCAATCTTTTTATCCCTATAGGCTCTTCTAGCTGCAGTGCCAATATATCTAGGAATATATAACTTTGACACTTTTCCTTCTAAAATTCCTAAGCCATAAAATCCCTTCTCATCGATATACGTTTCATTTCCTGAATCAATTAAAATACTGAAGAGTGCACCACTTACATCTTCTTTAGAGATGCCATCTAGTTCCAATTTATCTACTTTTAAAAATTGGTCTAAATTATACGTCATTAGCTTTGGTTCAGAAACGATAAATTTATCGGCACCTTCTATATTCAATTGAGATAGTTGGTTTTTGTATTTAGATGGAAGTACTAAAGCATCTAATAGGCCCATTTCTAACAATGCTTCTTCTATAATCCCTTTTTGTTCTTCAGAAACCCCTTCTTTAAAGTCGATGGCCTTATATAGTGGTATATGTGGAATTCCTTG
>NZ_CALNCS010000077.1 GCF_937875145.1 Alkalibaculum bacchi
AGAAAAAGTGTCATAAAAAATTTGTTATTTGTGACAACTACCTTGACAACCACCGCATCCGAATCAACTAATTTACACGCTTTTCGAATAGTGTACATACACCCACCGCTAGCTGCGTGTTTCCATTTAGTACCCCACTTATCCCAATTGAATCGAGAGATATGTTGGAAATATCCTCCTCCACTTCCTATCCCATATTTATTATCCCTGTTTATGTTGGGTGCCCAATATGTATTTATTACAAATGTAACTTTATACTCATTACCTGGTCCACAATAAGTCACAAATGTATTGTGACCGTTAGATGGATTGAATCCTGTCATAAATAAATATTGACCATCCCTTACTGTAAATGCAACACCGAGATCAGTAACTTGTTGAGTTGGTCCATCATAGATAAAAGTATCTGCCATTTTTGCACCTCCTTTTTAAATTCATATTCTCTTGTTTCTATTTTATGTTTAAAATTATGGTAAAGAATCTTTAATTGTAACCATAATCAAAATAGCGCATATAATAAACTGTTATAAAAATTACAAAAGGAGAATTAAAAAAACAATATGAGTATTAAAAATATAGACGATATAAATGATATAAAAGTTTATGAAGTTCAAGATTGGCTTAATTCTACCTATCTTGGTAGATATGGATATAATTATATTAAACCTGATGGGAATACAGGTTGGAAAACAATTCGCGCATTAATTAGAGCATTACAAATTGAACTAGGAATAAGTGAGCCATCAGATAATTTTGGAAATCAGACTATGGCTGCTTGCCCAACGCTTTCTATAGATTCGAATCAATCATTAATTGTTGACAGTAACATTGTAAGAATTTTACAAGGTGCTATGTTTTGCAAAGGGTATAGCCCTGGAGATGTAACAGGTAATTTTGATCTTGGAACAAAAGAAGGAATTATACGAATACAAATAGATGCAAGTATTGCAGCAGATGGTGTGGTGACACCACTTTTATTTAAATCTTTATTGACAATGGACGCTTATGTATTACTCCCTGGAGGAGATCCTAATGTTCGAACAATTCAAAGAAATTTAAATAGAGACTATTTCCCCAATATAGGAGATTTAATCTCCTGTGACGGAATATACGGAAGAACAACGTGTAAAGCAATGATTATGGCCGTTCAATTTGAAGGTGCGATATCTGTTGATGGTATATGGGGCCCAGCGACTCAAGCTTCTTTACCTACTTTGACTTACGGCAGCACTCGAAGAACTTATAATTATATTTTGCAATACGCCTTATATGCAAATGGTTTTAATCCAAACGGTTTTGATGGTTCCTTTGGTAACGGATGCAGGACAGCAGTAAAGGCGTTTCAAGAATTTTGTGCATTAACTATTGATGGATCTGTAGGGCCTCAAACATGGGCTTCTTTAATGATTAGTAAAGGAGATGTAAATAGAAGTGCTACGGCATGTGATTGCAGTTCAACTGTAACCCCTGCCAGGGCAGTTACTCTCTATAATTCTGGATATAGAATTGTTGGTAGATATTTAACCGGAGGGTGGAAGGAGATTCATCCCGGTGAATTAGATACTATTTTTGATGCCGGATTGAAAATCTTCCCGATATATCAAACATCAAGTAATAGTGCAAGCTATTTTAATTATAAAAGGGGAGCTGTTGATGCAGTAAAAGCTGTAATTGCAGCAAAAAAATATGGCTTTAAATCTAATACCATCATTTATTTTGCTGTGGATTTCGATGCTTTAGATCATCATGTAACGAATGATATTTTACCCTATTTCCGTGGAATTCGTGACCAGTTCACCACTATGAATTATAAATATAGAATTGGTATTTATGGGCCAAGAAATGTATGCTCCAGAGTAGGAAATGCGGGATACTCTGTTAGCAGTTTTGTAGCAGATATGTCTACCGGATTTAGCGGTAATTTAGGATATCCATTACCATCAGATTGGAATTTTGATCAAATTCTTGAATATTCAATTGGGAATGGTGATGGTCAGATTGCAATCGATAAAAACATTTGCAGAGGACACTACACTGGAGAAAGTAGTGTAAATGAGCCTGAAGGTTCCACTGAAGCAGATATGATAGCTCTTGTAAATAATCTTGATGGGATGACAAATAGATTAGGTATCACTTTTACTTCACCAAGTTTGGAAGTTCCCATAATAACTTCTCCGATTATAGATATAAAAGCAGGTTTTTCTATATCCAATACTTTTGTTGAAGGTGATGGGATTTCTGTTACCGTTCAAAATGGAGAAATAATTAGCGCAGGTTCTAATGTATTTGACGTTTTTGGCGCTTTTGGGGTGGATTCTGCAACATTGGGAGGTATCCTTTCTTCTTGGGAAGGAATAGATTTTAAGATTAGCATGCAAACTACAGCAAATAGCTTTAAGATAAATTTAATTAATCAATTCAATGCCGAACATTTTAGTGGCATCGGGTATGTCACAGAAAAGTTAATTATTGAATTTAAAAATCTAGATGCAGCTGTTTTAGAAACACAATTAGCAGATGCATATGATAAAATACTAGAATGGATAGAAGATAATTCAGATTTAGTTATAGGTGTAGTTGTAGGTATACTAATAGTTGCAGGTGTTGCGGTAATTTTTGGGATATTAGGTATAAGTATTCTATCTATATTAGCAGCATTAGGATCAGCAATCTCACAAGGAGTAGCGACTTTTGGAGTCATTATAATTTTTATGATATTATTTACAGATAAAATACTTGATCTAATAAGAAATAATACGTGAAAAAATGGAGGATATATATCCTCCATTTTAAAAAAAAATATATCCTTTATACTTTAAATCATTAGGGAAATTTTTGTTTAATTCCAAATTGGAATAATTCATAATAACTTCGACAAGTTTACTTATTTTTTTTAAGTGTTCTGTATTACTTGTGGACACATATATAATCTCATCGGAAAGAGTACGAATAATGAGATAATTATCAATAAGATGCAAATCGTAGATTGCCTCCCATAGAAATATTTTGGTGGCATAATCTGTTTTTATTTGAATGGACTTCTCAGTAAGAAGTAATTCAGTTTTTGAAAATGTGTTTTTGTAAATATCTGAATTAAATACTCTCAATAGATTTCTTCTTACTTTTCTTTTATACATATTAGATAAAAAATTTCTTGTCAAAAAAGCGGCAATAATCATACAGATCAGTGCAATTCTTATGGCCATAGAAAAAGCAATCGTAAAACAAATAAAAAAAACAATGCTGAAGACTATATAAAGGTATTTTATATATTTTTTTAAAGTAATTAAACTAAAAATATATTTACAATGAAAATCTAAGAAATCACTTTTATTCACTTCATAAGTAATAATCAATATCATCACCCCTTTTTATCCAAATACTAAATCCGGCATCACTTTAAGGACTCGTATGTCTGTATTTGCTTGGATTTTGTCGATGATTTCTTTGCGTAAACTTTCGCTAAGGCTATCTCTCCCTAAAAAAATAAATTCACGCATAAATGTTTCAATATAAATATTGCCATCTACCATGTGTATCATTTTCAGAGCATTCCACTTATAGTGAACTTCACATAGACTCGTCATAGTTTTAATGCCTTCATTGCTAATAATGAAAGTTGTATTACAAAAATAATTATCAAAGATTTTCAGTGAATATAATTTTTTGATATTTGCTTTATAAGAATCCGATACCACCAAGGGAACAATGATAAAACAGCAAATCAAAAACAAGGCTATTATTATTGGAAAATACGGGACGCCGCTGGCTAAGATCATAATCGCAAATAAGGTTAAAAATAAATTTATAGTAATAATCCATGCTATAAAGTGAGGCGTTTTCTTATAATGCTTTATAAAAAATCGAATCAATTCTTCCCTGAATAATTGATATTCAAACTCTATCTTAATCTCCTCCTTTATATACTATATACACTATATATTTTATGTTACTTTTCCAAAAGTACAATGGTAATGAACTAGCTATGCAATCGATATCAAATCAAGCGCTAGCGTGTTATTTACAATTGCGTAGCGGGCAAAGGGGGGAGCCTTTGTATTTACTCGCCTTAATGTAGTCTATGTTTTAAGTCTTCTAATGCTGTTTACCTCACGCTTTTACTCCTTGTTTTATAAAGCTTTCAATTCGATCCAAACCTTTTTTGATTTCTTCTAAGCTGGTTGCATAGGATAATCTAATATGAGTATCTAAACCAAAAGCAATACCAGGAACTACAGCAACTTTTTCGTCTTCTAACAAGGTGTCAGCAAGTTCTAATGAGCTGTGAACTGATTTTCCATTGTAGCTCTTTCCAAAAAGTCCTGACACATTGATAAATACATAAAAAGCACCTTCAGGATAAATATACGTCAACGGTTTCATTTCATCTAAACGAGAAATCATATATTTACGCCTTATATCGTATTCATCAAACATTTTTTGAAGAACACTTTCCTCACATTGCAAAGCGCCAAGAGCTGCATACTGAGTAATAGAAGAGGGATGAGATACAGCATGACCTTGTATAATGCCCATTGCTTTGATGACCTCTTTATTCGCTGCTGCATAACCTAAACGCCAACCAGTCATAGCGTAACTTTTACTCATTCCATTAATGATGATTGTAAGTTTTTTTATTTCAGGATTGATTTCAGCTATACTTACATGAAGATTACCATCATATATGAGTCTTTCATAGATTTCATCAGATACCACATAAATACTGTTTTCTACAGCGATCTTTGCAATTCCTTCTAATTCTTCTCTTGAATAAATAGCTCCTACGGGATTACTAGGGCTATTTAATAAAATGGCTTTTGTCTTATCTGTTATAGCCTCTTTTAATTCGTCTACAGTAATCTTAAAATTATTAGCTTCTTTTGTTTCAATAATGACTGGTTTCCCGCCTGCGATTTTAATAATTTCAGGATAACTCACCCAGTAAGGAGCAGCTAAAATGACTTCTTCGCCAGAATCTAGAATAGCTTGAAATGCTGTTGATAAGCTATGTTTTGCACCGCTATTGGTGATGATTTGATCTGGTGTATAATCGAGATGGTTGTCTTTTTTTAGTTTTTCACAGATTCCTTGTCTCAGCTCTAGTAGTCCTGCAACAGGAGTATATTTGCTTTTTCCCGCTTCGATGGCAGCAATACCAGCTTCTTTTGCAGAGTCAGGAGTGTCAAAATCGGGCTCTCCTACACCAAATGCAACAACATCATAACCTTGCTTATTGAGCTGATTTGCTTTAGCTGTAATGGCTAATGTCATTGATGGTTGAATACTTTTTACTTTATCAGATATCATGTTTTTCATTTTAACCCTCCACCATTATGTATAAATTTCTTTTTTAAAACTCTCAAGAATGTCAATTGAATCATTAATCAGCCCTTGATAGTTCTTTTTTAAAATTTTATAATATTTTGCCCCTTCTTCAGTGATCTTATAGTATCTAGTAGACCTCTTCACGGGATCACTCCACCAACCTACAATATAACCTTCGTCTTCTAGTTGTCTAAGAAGTGGATAAATCATTCCAGGGCTAGGTGCCCATTTTTCATGAAGTTTAAGTGAAATATTGTCGATGATTTGATTGCCATACATGTAATTTTTACTTAACATATTTAGTATCAATAGTTTAACCATTGCTGTAATGCTTATTTTAAAAATCGCATTTCGATTTCTATCGTTTTTTAATGCCATTTTATCACCTTTTTTCTTTTAACTTTTCTACGTAGGTATAGGGTATTTTTACAGAGCCAATAAAAGGGTAATCATTGGAATTTCCAGAGTGATTATCAGAACCACCAGTAATAAGTAAATTGTTTTCTTTTGTGATTTGGTAATACTCTCTTATCTGCACAGAATTATTCTTTGGATGATAAACTTCTATGCCATCTATTTTCATATGGAGAATTTGATTTATAAGATCTTGGTTTTTAATAAGACCAGGATGAGCCAGTACAGATAAACCATTGGCATTTTTAATTTCTTTGATGGCATCCATTGTAATGAGTTTATATCGTTCAACATAAGTAGCTGTTCCAGGAGTCAAGTATTTTTCAAATGCTTCATTTATACTATGAACTAGCCTCATCTTAATGAGCAAACGAGCAAAATGAGGTCTTCCAACAGAATCCCCTTGACTTATTTTTGATAGTTCTTGTCTATCAATATGGATTCCTACAGAGCTAAATTTTTCGATCATTTTATTTGCTCTCTCAAGGCGATGGCTTTGCGTACTTTGAATAAACTGAGCAAAATCTTTGTTTTCTAAATCAAATAAATACCCTAAAATATGAATTTCTTCCCCTTGGTGTATAGTACTTAATTCGATTCCTGGAATGACCTCCAAAGAACCTTTATTAGGGGATTGTACTGCCTCTATAGTACCAGAAACCGTATCGTGATCCGTTATTGAAATGGCTTTTAGATTTCGGTTTTTAGCGTGCTCAATAATCTCTTCTACACTCAGTTTTCCATCTGAATGAATAGAATGCATGTGTAAATCCGCATAATGCATAATTAATTCTCCTTACTTAGAACTTACAACATAGAATGTAGAACTACTACGCTGATTTGAATATTATAACACAAATGATAAATACTTCCCATTAGTTAAACCGTCATCCCTCTATAATTTGAATAAAATTATCAACGGATTGGCATTTACCTGTTTCTTCATTTATTTCCGTTATAATTCCATTGATTTGAACAGGACCTTGTGCTAAATCGTATTTAGCAGGTCGATTGTTTTGCATCTGCTGTATAATAATATCTTTATCTACTCCTAAAATCCCATCTAGGGGACCTGTCATTCCGATATCTGTAATATACCCTGTACCTCCATTTAATATCCTTTTATCTGCAGTTTGCACATGAGTATGTGTCCCATATACTAAGGATATTCGGCCATCGCAATAATAGCCCATAGCTAATTTTTCAGATGTAGCCTCTGCATGAAAGTCTAAGATAATAATATTACATTGTTTAGAAATCTCGTAAAGGATTTTATCTATAGTATGAAATGGATTCGTTAAATTTGAAAGATAAATTACCCCGGATAAGTTGATTACGCCAATAGCGGTTTCGCCTTTATGAATTATAGTATAACCCTTTCCAGGACAAGGATCTGGATAGTTAGCAGGTCTGATCAATTGAGGGTAAGATTCAATATAAGTCAAAATTTCTTTTTTATCCCAAACGTGATTACCTGTTGTAATTACATCAATATCTAATTCAAATAATTCCTTGGCGTTTTTCTCTGTTAAACCTCTCCCTGCAGATGCGTTTTCTCCATTAACAATAACTAAATCCGGCTTATATTCTTCTCTTAAATGAGATAATTGGCTTGCTACAGCATTTCGACCTGGACGTCCAACAATATCTCCTAGTATTAATATTTTCAAAATAACTCCTCCTACTGTATACGATTAGTATGTTATCACATATAAGTCCCAGATTGCCTCAGCTGCTTTGTAGCTTCTCGCTCATAGAACCACTCCATTTTCTCGTGCAAGCACGAAAAATGTCCTAATTTCTGCGAGCTAATCTGCTGATGCAAATATTATATCATAAATATGCCACAGCTTGCCTTATTTATAGGCAAGTGGCCACGGTAATCGCATGAAGGATTACTCTTCTTAAACATTTTGAACTTTACTTTTT
>NZ_CALNCS010000078.1 GCF_937875145.1 Alkalibaculum bacchi
AAGCCTCTATTAATCCTGTATTTTAAACTGTCTAATTTTTAGGTCTCAGTTCAGGGTTCATTGCCTGATCTTTCTTGTTTATTAAAGCTTAAAAATGAAATAATATAGTGTAAACATATCAGAGATAATCTCTGACAAATACAGTATACACCTTATGCAATGCGGACAACTTGTCCTGCGAATAATTTATCATCCTTTTCTGCACGATTAAGTGCAAGGAGATCCTCAAGAGGAATTCCGTGTCTACGGGCTATAGAATGCCACGTATCGCCTTTTTGTACTGCATAGTCAGTATCTACTAAGGAAAGTTGGTAGCCGGCCTCATCGGTGTAGAAGCCGTAGAAGTCATATGCTAGCAGTTGAGTCTCACCTTCGAAGTCATTGGTGTAAACCCAGGTTCCAGCTTCGGCGATGCCTGATAATTGCGCATTGCAGTTAATAATCGTTAGGTTGATGAGTTTAGGCAACTTAGATAGATCAATAATACAATCATCAATATCACGCTTCATAAGAGCTATATCAATGTAATTTTCGTCATGATAGTTAGAGATGAGATCAATTATCTCAACGATCTTTTCTTCGCGATCAGTTGATCTCTTATTTGGTGATATCCAGATAGTAATCTTTTCGCCACGCGTATAACCTAGCTGGTTAAAACGTCTTGAGAATAAGATCACATCAGTATAGATATCAGTGAGATCAGTAACCATGAATGCGTGAGTTTTCATGCCAGCCTGACGCGCCAAATTAGTATGTATGGTAGCAAATTTATAATGTGAGTATCCTGACAAGTGCAAGCAGATACTTGCTGTATCAATGCCTGCAGCCTTTAATCTTGCGTAATATTCCGAATCCGCTGGAGTAATTGCAGAGCAGAAAGCAAATTTTGGATATGCCTTTGTTGTTGCTACTGTACGAGTAATTGCTTTGGTATTAGTTGTCATTGTCATGCTGCTATTCCTTCTTCCATTTTTGATATATATTGATAAATCGCATCTTTATGCTTCTGTGTGAGCCTGGTTGATCCTTTGAGTATGATTTTACGTAACCAACTCATATCCCCTTGCTGCGCCTTTAACACAGTAGCAATCGTTGGGGCGATTTGTTTATCTAACCAAGAGGTCATGTCTTCGATAGTCTTTGCTTCTTTTTTAATCGTCAATTGTAATTTTTCTACATTTTCTAGTAGCTCGTTCCACCATGAAGCAGTCGGCCATCTTGACTTATTTTGATAGGTTGACGGCAAAATAAATCGTAAGTACTGTCTGAGCGTTCCCCTCAGCACATAACCTAATGATTTTTGACCATCAATCATATGATTTACCAACTTTTTGGCTCTATCTTTGCGATAAACCAACTCAAGTCTTGTCCAATGTTTCGGAACATCTTTTTCATCAGAATTTGCTTTTCGTTCTAAACTTTTATCATATATTCTGCAGAAAAGATCTGATGCTTGAGATCCAAAATACATTGTCCGTCCGATAAATTCTCCGCTTGAGGTTTGACGTGAGTTAACCTCGTCCCATTTACTCCACCTGGAAGTAAAATGACCGGCAATTGCGGCATCATGAATTCGATCATAATTAATAATCTTTGATTCATGATCATCAATTGCCAAATCGATTCGAGAAAAATTAACTCGTTTGAGAATATATAGACGTTGAATTAACTTAGTTAAATTATGCTTAGCCGCATATTGACGACATCCTTGCCCGGTGATCATCACATGTACACCAGATCTCTCATTGATCTTTGAATCAATGTCGATGTCATCCGAATTAGTAGTAAACATGATAAAAACATTGCCACCTGACCACTTATATTGATTGTGATAACCAAATCGTCCTTTGTTGAGTGCCTTAAAGTCGTCCCAATCCAAGCCGATAGTGTCTAAAACCAACGGCAGTTGGGCATCTAACACGGTAAACTCTAACCAGTCGATGATTACTGATAGCATAATTTTTACATCCTTTGATCAAATCTGGGATTTATTACCCCCCTATTAGTACTGGGGGGTGGATCCGATAGAAGTTACTTTTTTCTTTTTCGCTCGCCGCTAGGCAGGAAGAAAACCAGGTTTTCTTCTTTTTTGATAGCGTTCAAGTAATTAAAAAGCTGTCAACTCCTTATCCTCACGCGCTTTGCGTGCTCCGGTACCGTTGACAGCTCGTTAGTTATAACTATATTAAGCAGCCATGGCAGGATCCATAGTTACCGGTCTGTTAGGATCGTGTAAAAAGTGAGTAGAGCCTACTACGACAGTATGATGATATCTAACATGTTTAGTGTCTTCATCAATTGATGTTGATACCTGGAGCCGACCAGTACAAAGCACCTGACGTCCCTTGCCACAATGTTGGCAGATTGCAGCTGCGAGTTTGTCAAAAGCCACGCATCTAATAAAATCTGCTTCATTCTTGTTGTTTCTGCGTGGCACGGCAACAGTAAACCATGCATAGTCACGGCCTGATGCTGATCTCTTAATTTCTGGTGTGTCAGTTAATCTTCCTAAAATCTTAATGTTGTTCATCTCTAATCTTCTCCTTCAACATTCTTTAAATTAATTTTTGGTAAAAATGATGACATGTCTACAAGTGCAGATTGTGCGTAGTGGGCAGTCATTCCTAATGATTTGTGTCCTAAAAGGTACTGGACAGTCGTGAGTGGTACTCCTCGCTCTGTTAAAAGCGCCGCAAATGTATGCCGCAATAGGTGACAATGAAAACTAATTCCTGTAGTCTGCGCAAATTTAGTCGCATAGCCTTGGATAGTTCTCTTCGATATTCTGAAAAGTGGCCGATTATCGATTTCAAGTTCTGCACGATACTTCCATACAATCTCCGCTGCTTGTTTATCGATAATTGGGATACATCGATCACTGCCCCACTTAGCATCTTTAATATCAATGTATACGACTTTGCCACGTAAAGTGACATCGGACACACGCAAGTGAGCTGCCTCACCTACTCGACATCCTGAACCGTATAATAGCCAAAATACAGCTCTTGCGTTGGGTTGTAATCCGTCAATATAACTTTTGAAGATCTGCAGCTCTTCATTGGTTAAACGTTTAATACGTCTATTTTTTACATTTTTGGGATAATCACCAGGACTAATAATCACGCTATCCATGTAGCCTTTTTGGTTTGCCCATAAAGAAAATACCCGAATTGCGGATAATTTACATCTAACAGTTGTAATTTTCTGACACTTTTTAAAAAGTGTTTTGGTAAATCCGGACACATCATCATGAGTTATCTGGTCAATAGCTCTATTCTTATAGCTTAAATATCGACTAAACTCATTTAATCGTTGCTTATATTCCCTTAAAGTCCCTTTAGCACGGCCTTCTAGCCGCATATCCTCTATGAACTCATTTATGATTTTTTTCATGTTTTGCATAAATATAGAAATTGGTCGTGTGTTATTTGCTAGCTTTAGCATCCGACAAATGCATAATTGCCGAGGTTAATCCGTCTAATTTTGTCTCAATTCTCCAGATCAACATTAAGGCAATCACTACGCCTGAGGCCTGTTCTAGCACATATTTAACGATTTCTTGGGTTACGTTCATTAATCCTCCTTTTGGATGATTTCGCCCATATTCGCCGCACAGTGCTTGCATAAGTCAAGGCTTCCAACAAGCATTACCGATGATTCAGCATTCTTGACATCAAGGCGGTAATTTACATCTTTTACTCGTTTACAAAGCTCACATTTACGATAAACAGGACGTGCATATTGAAGTGAGACCTAAAAGTGTCTCACTTTTAGGTCTCACTTCATAGACCCAATCTAAGTCTATTTGTTTACATTTCTTCTATCTTGCTTGATCTTTTCTTTAACTTTTTAGCCTCTCTCTTAGATAAAGCT
>NZ_CALNCS010000079.1 GCF_937875145.1 Alkalibaculum bacchi
ACATAGCTTTTGCAGCGTCTATTGGTGATCCACCACCAATGGCGACGATTACGTCAGGTTGGAATTTTTTCATTGCTTCAGCGCCTCGTTTAACAGTATTGATTCCAGGATCAGCTTCAACGCCATAGAATAATTCTGTTTCGATATTGGCTTCTTTTAATAAACCTTCGATTTTAGGAATAGTACCGTCTTTAATTAATCTTTCTGAACCGAAAACCAATATTGCTTTTTTACCTTTAACATCTTTTAAATGATCGATCGCATTTTCACCATAATAAATATCTCTTGGTACAGTAAATCTTAGCATAATAATTTCCTCCTAATTTATAATTATTTTGGTTCTTCTTGATTGTAAGATAATTATCAAACTTCCACAAGTACTTACTTTTAAGTAGTCTAGTTACTTAAATCACTGAATTGAAAAAAGATTAATCTGATTTTAAACTTTAATCCCTTACAGTACAAGCATTTCTGTGTTCTTTAAGGCTCATTAAAAACTGTAAATTGTCAAATGTATATTATATAAATAATTTTTTCAGGATCAATATTTAATATAATATGTGAATAAAATCCATTTATGATAATATCTAATTTAACAATCATTAAAATATAAATGTTTAAACCACCTTAAGCTGAGACTTTGTGCAAAAAAGAATCCAAGCCTTTTGACTTGGACTTTTTTTAATTTTCTATCTTTTCATATTCTACTGATCTATACAATTCTATTCTATCCTCTAAAGTTGGATGAGTGTGATACCATATTTTATAGATATTAGAAGGACGTGGTAAACCTAGGCTTGTTTTTGTTAATTTTTCCATGGCACTGACCGCAGATTCCCTATCCTCTGTTAGTGAAATTTCATATCGATCCGCCTCAATTTCCATACTACGAGATAGGTAGCTAGAAATAGGATTAGATAAAAATGAAAACAGATTGAGCATTATAATTAACAAAGGAATGGATGCATAAGTACATAAGTCTTTAAAGCCAAAAACACCATTGGATAATTTAAGAATGCATGTTGACAAACGATATACTAAGTAAAGAATCAAGAATATGCTAATGGAACTAATAATAATGCTCTTGCCTATATGACCTTTTTCATAATGTCCAATCTCATGAGCAGTAATGCTTAAAACCTCATCTTCCTCTAAATTATTAATCGTTGTATCCCACAGGACAATCCTTTTAGAATCGAAAATACCTGTCATATAGGCATTCATAGTTTTTGTATCTTTGCTCTTATCTACTTTATAGATCCCAGCATCTTCTATACCTGCTTTTGAGAGCAATCCTTCAATTTCTTGACCAAGCTTCTCATCTTCAATTGAGGTATATTCATTAAAAATCGGATCAATTACTAATGGTGAGATAAATGTAGTAAAAATTATAATAGGTATAATGATCAAAGCTATTTTAAACCACCAAGCCTTAGGGTTTTTATAAATGATACCGTATGGAACCCATAATAACAATGAAGTGATCAAATCATGAATTAAAAATCCTTTTACATTTATTTCAAACCACCTAAAAAAACTTTGATCACTAAGTCCATATTTATGAGGTAAGATATAAGACGAATAAAAATCAAGTGGCAAACTTATAAGAAATATCAGACCAAAAAATATCAGACCATAAAGAAGACCTGATTGAAACGCCCCTTTCCCATTTCCTGCTAAAGTGCTTATCCTCTGCGATAAACCTGAAGTTAGGAAAAGCAAAGGGATTATAAAGGTAAGCAACAATCGAACTCCCCAAACCTTTAAAGTATCTTTTCTAAAAGAGAAAGCCTCGTCTTGTAACTCTGGATATTCTAGCCTAAGGTCATTCATATTGTTTATTTCAGCAAAATATACAACAATTATAAAGAGTATTAACAATGCAAAAAACAACACCATTGCCCTCTGTAACTTTTTGTTCACTCCATCACCTTCCAATCTATATATTCTTATAACAGAAAAAAATCAATTATACAGAGACTACTATATCCTCTCCTAAATATTTATATATGATTTATTACTTTAAAATATTACCAAGATTAATAGTATTCTAAAAAGGAACCCAAGATTGAATACTTGGATTCCTTTTTTACATACTTTAAAATTAAAGCTTGACTAACTATTCATTACCTTTGAACTTAGCTCCTACCCCAGCTACCCTAGAGCGCAACGAAGAGTCTTGCCCTAAAAGAAATGCAATATGCTGATGACTGGTAGCTAGGCATCGCATGCGCTTATTTCCTATCTTTAATATAGTCAATAAAAGCATCTGCTTGTTTATACAAATAAGAAGAACCTACTGTTAGTTCAAGTTTTCCATCTTTATTAATCTGTTCCATTCCATGGGCAATACTAAGGCGAGGACGATTCATTACGTCCATATTTGTAAAGCTTAATAAGGTCACTAAATGATCCTGGGCAACTAAAGTTCCTGAAAGCCCTGGCGTTATTCCACTAATTGCTGCTGGTTTTCTACTTAGAACGTGTCCTTCTGTTTCGCTAAATGGCCTAGACAGCCAATCAATTGTATTTTTTAGCACACCTGAGAAAAAGTGATTATATTCAGGTGTAAAAAACCATACGCCATCTGCTGCCTTTACTTTTTCTCTTATTCTCTGAACTTCTTCTGGAGCTGGATACTCTATATCCTGATTGAAAAGCGGAACACCACTAATGCTAAGGATTTCAAGATTTGCTTTACCCTCTACATAACTCTGTGCTATTTTAGCAAGCTGAAGGTTTAAGGAGTCCTTTCTCAAAGAACCTACTATGGCCACTATATTGATCTTATCCATTTACAATTCTCCTCTACAATATGATTAGAATATTACACTATAGCTATTTTACCATAATAATGTAATATCTTTGTATTAAAAACAGTTAATAATCCTTTGATGTAAGATATGTTTTCATTTTAACCTTGATATGTCTGAAATCTATAAAAATAAAATGTAAAGCTTCCCATTTATATTTCTCTTCTATTTTACGTAGAATTTTCTAAAGGAAACTTATAGTAGGAATTCTTATTCTATTTCTTCTACCTTTATTTACAAAATAACCACATATAACACAAAAAACGCACAAAAGCTTTTAAAACACGAAACAATGTTATAAAATAGTAACCATATCTTAATTATCAGTTAGAAAGTTGGTGTGTAAAATATGAATTCTGGTTTTTCTAATAAATGTGGGGGGCTAGAACCTACTAAATTTAATCAACTTTTCGATTACGGATTTGCTCTAATAAGCTTTCTCATCTCTGGAGGGATTTTTTATTTCGTTCGTTTTTTAAATAAATACATGTATCAAATTTTTAGAGTTCGTCAATATTTGATTTTTCATACAATAATTGAATTTGCAAGTATTATTATGTGCGTAGCTAGTTTTCTTGTGGTTTACTATGTTGGAGACCGAGATAAAAGACTTAGAATGAAGGTATTAGCAGGGGTTTTACTCCTTGTAGGGTGTGTAGATTTTTGGCACACCTTCTCTTACAATGGCATGCCTGGTTTATTAGTACCAAGTTCTGTACAAGGAGCTACTACATATTGGATTATTGGGCGATTTATTTTGGCAGGAGGAATACTACTTTGTAGTTTCATCTCAATAGATGTAAACGTACATTCTATACATACTATACATAAAAGTTTCCTTGTAGGTTTACCTTTATTTCTATCACTTTTTATTCTCTATATTGTAAGTTACTATCCAACTCTGTTACCGCCCCTCTTCATCGAGGGCGAAGGTCTTACTCCTTTAAAAAATTGGTTAGAGTATGCAATTATTTTAATGATGTTTATCGCTTGTATTAATTTTTTTATAGAATATGGAAAAAGTAAACGCAATACACTTGCCTATATGATTGTAGCCCTAATTGTAAGCATATTTTCCGAACTCTCTTTTACAAACTATGGTAATATTTATGATACTTATAATCTTTTAGGTCATATCTATAAATTAATTGCATCTTATATGTTTTTTAGGTTGCTGTTTATCTTCAATATTAATTATCCCTATGAAGAGCTAGATAAAGCAGAAAAAGAGATTAGCCAATACGCAAACAACTTAGAAGTATTAGTACGACACAGAACAGAAGAAGTTGAAATTGCAAATGAACAATTGTTGCAAGATCTCGAATACGCAAAAAGCATACAAAAGGCTATAATGCCTATAAAACATGAAAATTTTGATAATCTAGAAGTATATAGTGAGTATATTGCCTTTGAAAAAGTGGGCGGAGATTTTTATGGATTTGAAAATTTAGGTAGCGATCAGTTATCCTTTTACATTGGAGATGTAGCAGGACATGGTGTACCAGCCGCAATGATGACCATTTTCTTAAAGCAAACCCTTGTAATGTCTAATTATCATAATAGTACAAAAGAATTTTTTCATCCAAAAGAAGTTATTCAAAATCTTTACAGAGAATATAATGAAACCGATTTCCCTTTAGAAATGTATGCAGTGATGCTATACGGAATATTTAATAAAAAAACCAACGAGATGATCTTTTCTTCTGGTGGGCTTAATACCTTCCCATTAATCTATGAAAGCCAGGGAAATGTAAAAGTTGTAGAGCACACTGGCTTTCCCATTTGCAAATTTGGGGAAGAATTTTGTAATTCCTTTAATGAATATACCGTACAATTACATAAAGGGAACAAAGTCCTTTTTTATACAGACGGATTAATCGAAATCACAAATATTCATGGGGAAGACTTTGGTGAAGCTCGATTAGTAAAATTAATAAGCAAATATGGTCATTTAATACCTAAGGAATTGTCCATCAAGATTACGAAAGAAATAAAAAGATTTTCTAATGGCGTAAAGCCAAAAGATGACATACATTACTTTATTGTAGAGTTACATTAACGATTAAACACATCATCTCTTGTCTTGTACTTATGTATCCACAATTTGCTAGGTACTACAAAAAAACTTTTTTTAATACCCAGTAAAGAGGTTGATATATAAATGTATATATTTGTAATATTATACTTTTCATAACATTTAGCTTGACATATAACAAACAATACCTTACAATTACTAATATGGTGGTTGGCATTCCCGATAAATGTGCGTACAACACAATGTCATGTGGAGTGCTTTTTATCATCTTCTTAATTATATATTGCTTTAATTTATTCAAATTCACCGACATACTGGTATAAAGACCTTATGATTTTTTGTACGCAAATTATGTTACTGGAAAGAAGTGAAGAGAATGCAGTCTGAATTACAACATGACAGTAATACTGGCAATCGTTATGATTTTAAAATCACACAAAAAGTATTAGCTGGCAAATGGAAAAATATTTTAATATGGAATATACACTTACATAAAAATATTCGATTTAATAAGTTTAAAAAGTTCATACCTGATATAACTACAAAAATGTTGAGTCAAGAGTTAAAGTTTCTTTGTGACTACGATATTGTAGAGAAAACAATTTATCATTATGTACCACCAATGGTTGTATATTCTCTGACTGAAAGAGGAAAAAGCTTGGTACCTATACTTGTGGCAATGAATCAGTGGGGAGTACATAATAAAGATATATTAGAAAATAAAAAGGAATCCTGACAATAAGATTCCTTAATTAATTGAAAATCAGAACTTTTCTAGTTATAAAAAAGCTACAGAATATCGTAATTCTGTAGCTTTTACTTTTAATTTATACTCTAGAAATCGATTTCTTTTCCTTCATAAGCATATTCAAATATTCTTTTCATTTCTGCTACAGATACTTCTCTAGGATTGGTTCCTGTACAAGGATCTCCTACAGCTAATTCTGCAACTTCGTCTATGTTTGATTTGAATTTTTCTTCTGTTACGCCAAATTCTTTTAGAGATCCTGGCATACCCATTGAAGCTCTTAAATCTTTAATTGCTTGAATTAATGCTTCAACTAATTCATCTGTTGTTTCACCTTTTAATCCAAGTCTCTTCGCTAAATCAGCATAGTCCGCTGCTGCTACTTT
>NZ_CALNCS010000080.1 GCF_937875145.1 Alkalibaculum bacchi
ACCAAACTTTTCATATACTGTCTCTTGCACATGACGGATTAAATTAAAAATATCGCTGGCAGTAGCGCCGCCTTTATTAATAACAAAACCACAATGCTTTTCAGAAATTTGCGCACCGCCTATAGAGTAGCCTCTAAGTCCACAGTCTTGTATTAGTTTTCCCGCAAAATGACCCTCTGGCCTTTTAAAAGTGCTTCCTGCGCTAGGCCATTCTAGTGGTTGTTTGTCTTTTCTTTTATAATCTAATTCATTCATCTTGTCTTTGATGTCGTCATAAGGCGCTTTTTTAAGCTGTAATTTTGCAGATAAAACGATTAGGTCTTTCTTTTGTATGGAGCTAGTGCGATAGCCTAGTTCTAAATGACCATTGACTATTTCAGAAATGTTTCCTTGTCTGTCAACTACGTGAGCGCTAATAAGTACATCTTTCATCTCACCACCATAGGCTCCAGCGTTCATTGTCACTGCTCCACCTAGTGTACCTGGTATACCTGATGCAAATTCGAATCCACCTAAATTGTGGTTTAGTGACACTTTAGCCAGTTTACTTAGTAAAATACCTGATTTAGCAGTAATAATATCTTCATTTACGGAGAAATCATTATAATTGTCGTATAATTTAATTACCACACCAGAAAAACCCCTATCAGACACCAATAAATTAGAGCCATTGCCCA
Source organism: Alkalibaculum bacchi (assembly GCF_937875145.1). Taxonomy (GTDB): domain Bacteria; phylum Bacillota; class Clostridia; order Eubacteriales; family Alkalibacteraceae; genus Alkalibaculum; species Alkalibaculum bacchi_A. Next base: position 678 of record NZ_CALNCS010000080.1, read on the forward strand.
TAATATAAAAGGGAACAGGTTGACTCGCTAAAAGTTTTAAGACATTCACAACCTCATCTTCCGTCTTAGGAAGAATCATAAGATCAACAGGTCCACCTACTTTAAATGAAGTGTGATTTTTCATGGGTTCATTTATTAATAAGGATTTTTTATCCAAAAAAGTTTCTAGTTTTGAGAGAATATATTTAATCATGTTTGCCTCCAATGCAGGGTAAGAATAATTTGTTACCTAATTTATTATTATACAAATTAATATTAATTTTATCAAGCTTACCTTTTTTCTATGAATGACATATTTGTACTTTTTTGGATATTGTATAAGGTCTCCGTAACGGGCTGATTGTCTTTAAACATTTTTTTAAGTTCATCATTGATGGTATGGTATACTTGACTTCGATCAAGGTAAAAGGGCATTGTTTCAAGGAAAGTAGAATCATTTAATGTATTTAAATGAGTATGTGCTTCAAAATTATAGTCGTATCCCTCACAAGAAGGTAGCCTGCCAATACTTTCCAAACTCATCTGAGAGTCTTTTGATAATAAAAACTTCATAAAATCATAGAGTGCTTCTTTTTTTTCATTGCTATTCGTATCCATAATGGCGTATGCACCTACATCTTCGGTAAAATAAACGGGAGTTTCGGATTGACCTTTTGGATACTGCAAGAGTTCAAATTCAAAGCCTCTATCCTGATTGTTTTTTCGTATTAGTCCATTTACATCCGTTAAGCTTCCCGCTAATACGGCAGTTTTGCCGTTATAAAAATCTGTTGTTGCTTGAACTTTGCTTCTATTTCCGTAATCATCAGGTAAAGTAGACAAATTCTCACTGATTCTCCTTAATTTTTCTAAACCACTGATTACTTCATTGCTATAAAAGTTTACGTTACCACCTTCGTTTGTAGAAAAGATATTCGCTCCATCGCTAAAAAAAAAGGGCATTATTGAGTTTGTCTCCTCACCTATGTAAAAATCAAAAGGAGCAATTTCGTCAGAAGTCTCTTTTTCTTCAATTTCCTTTAGAAAAGAAAGGAATGTATCGTAATTTGTATCCTTTGGCAATTTTACTCCTATAGAATCAACGAGCTCTTTATTTATTATTAACACATTGGTGGAGTAATAGACAGGAATCCCCCAAATTTTTTCGTCTTTATATACAGTAGAAATTAGCGAATCTTTTATACTGATTAATTGATCATCGTCATCTAATAAATTGACAGGCATTACATGGTCTAAAGGGAGTACTTCATTTTCAATAAATAGAGGCATAATATCAGGAAAATCTTCGCTGAGAGCAGCCTTAAAAGCAATTTCTTTATTGTCATCATAATGAAGTTCTCGAAGTTCGATATGTATATTAGGGTTGAACTTTTGATACTCGTCGATTCTACCTTTAATCCACCCAAATTCACTACCATTTATAGTAAGCCGAGGAATATCCCACATAGTTATAACACCAGACCATTGTACCTTATCATCTTTGACTAAATACTTATCTGTAAATACACTATTTAAATAGTAAGGTGCTGTAAGAATATATGCAATTATTAAGATATATGAGAGTACTCGTAAAATTTTCTTAAACATAGCTACCTCCTTGCTCTATATTAATTTATTCAGCAAGGAATTGAATTAGAACGATAGGAACTATGTTATAAGCTATATGTTCTAAGTTGTATGTAAAAGCGTAGTAGCTTGGACGAAAAAAGCTAAATGCGAAACCCAATACAAAATCTTCTATGAACAATACGAATATGTATTATGTGCTTAGTATTCAAAATTGTTTCTTGTTTATTATTCCATATTTATTGCGACGCCAGTCCCATATTTGTTTATACCTTATCAACGTGATCAAAACTTCGTGTAATATTATGAACTTTGGAGTAAATATTATATAATAGAATAATATTTGAGATAAGGGTTGATAAAATGAAATTAACTGGGGATTTACACACTCATACTACTTATAGCCATGGCAAGGCGACTATTGAGGATAATATTAAAAAAGCCATAGAAAAGGGTTTAGAGAAAATCGTCATCTCTGATCATGGAAGCGGTCATTTTTTGTATGGAGTAAAAAGGGCTCATTGGATTGAAATGAGAAATATAGTAAACGACATGAGAAGAAAGTATCCTAATATTGAAATTCTCCTAGGGGTAGAAGCGAATATCGTAGGTCTAAATGGAGATATTGATGTCAAAGATGATGAAATACATCTCTACGATGTCATATATGTAGGATATCATTATGGAATTATTCCTCATAGCATAGGAGACTTTTTTAATTTTTATTTGTTAAATGGCTTAGCAAAGGTATTTCCTGGGTTAAAGAAAAAAGCAACAGAAATCAACACGGAAGCTTTAATTAAGGCCATGGATCGACATTCGATTTTTATGATCACTCATCCAGGAGCAAAAGTTCCAGTTGACATCGATAAAATAGCAAAAAAAGCAGCTGAAAAGAAGATCGTACTTGAAATCAACGCTCATCATGGACATTTGACAAGAGAAGATATTAAAATTGCACAAAAGTATAATGTGAAATTTGCAGTCAATAGCGATTCCCATGACTTAGATAGTATTGGAAGGGTTGACCAAGGATTAGAATCTATAGAATATGCATCCATACCTATTGAGAATATTATTAATGTAAGGGAGGAATAAACATGCGTTTGGTTATCATTACTGGATTATCTGGGGCGGGCAGAAGTAATACACTTAAAGCTTTCGAAGATTGGGGGTATTTCTGCGTAGACAATTTACCCCCAGAATTAATTCCGACAATTGCTGAATTATGCGGACGATCGGATACAAATATCGATAAAGTGGCGTTAGTTGTGGATAGCAGAGGAGGCGTTTTCTTTGATGAATTAGAAAATGTATTAGAGCAAATGAAGGATCGAAAGTTTGAATTTGAGTTGTTGTTTTTAGATGCTTCTGATGAAGTCTTAATACAAAGATTTAAAGCTACCAGAAGAAAGCATCCCTTAGCTTCTGAAGATCGAACTTTGGTAGGTCTTTCCCTAGAAAGAGAAAAACTTGCAGAAATTAAGAAAAAGGCAGATTATATTATAGATACTTCAGATTTAAATGTAAAAGAATTAAAAGCAGAGGTAGGTAAGATTTTTGCAAAAGAAAATGAACGAAAAGGGCTTCTCATCAATATGGTGTCTTTTGGGTTTAAACACGGAATACCTCTTGATGCTGATTTGGTTTTTGATGTTCGGTTCTTGCCTAATCCCTTTTATGTAGAAGAGCTTAGAAGATTGACGGGTAATGATAAAGAGGTTCAAGAATATGTATTAAAGTATAAGGTAACCCAAACGTTTATTGACAAAACCTTTGACTTGCTAAAATTCTTGATTCCTTATTATATAGAAGAAGGTAAGACCCAGCTGATCATTGCAATTGGCTGTACTGGTGGCCAACATCGTTCTGTAACCATAGCAAATGTGCTGACAGAATTGCTAAACAAGGAAGGTCAATGGGCAATTATAGACCATAGGGATGTATACAAATATTTAGGAGAGAATTAAATGAATCGATATAATCAACCCAAAATTGTTATTTTAGGAGGAGGAACAGGAGTATCTGTCCTACTTCGAGGTATAAAACATTATACGGAAAATATCACAGCTATTGTAACAGTAGCCGATGATGGCGGAGGCTCAGGAGTTTTAAGAGAAGATTTGGGCATGCTTCCACCGGGGGATATTAGAAGTTGTATTTTAGCCTTAGCAGATGATGAATCTATTATGCAAAAGTTATTAAATCATAGATTTACAGAGGGAAGGCTTAATGGTCAAAGCTTTGGGAATTTGTTTATTGCAGCCATGAATGCCATTAGCGATAATTTTGCAGAAGCCATAAAAAATGTCAGCGATGTCATGGCGGTAAAAGGTACCGTCTTGCCTGTAACCCTTGATGATATTACATTAACTGCAGAGTTGGTAAATGGGGAAATCGTCAATGGAGAGTCTGCCATTCCAGAAACCGTAAAAAAGGTAGGAAGTAAGATCAAAATGGTAAAAACAAATCCTGATAAGGTCTGTGCACTACCTTATTGCCTAAAAGCTATTGAAGAAGCAGATATTATCATTTTGGGTCCTGGAAGTCTGTATACTTCTATTATTCCCGATTTATTAGTAGAAGATATCGAAGTGGCACTGCTTAGAGCAAAAGCAAAGAAATACTACATATCAAATATTATGACACAGCCAGGAGAAACTCAAGACTACGATTTATATGACCATGTAGAAGCTCTGCAAGCCCATTTAAAACAAGGCAAGAATATTATTGACTATATTGTTGCCAATACGGGAAAAGTAGAAAAAAGCTTTTTAGGACCTTATCAAGAACAGGATTCAGATATGGTAAAAGTAGACTTATCTCGATTTACAGATTGTCCTTATGAGTTTATACTAGACAATTTTATAGAAGTAAAAAATGGATATATACGTCATAATGCAAGGAAAATTGTAGAGACAATTTTAGCTAGATACGAACAAGATATGGCAAATTAGAAATACAAAAGAGGGATAAAAAATATGAGTTTTTCATCTGAAACCAAGAATGAAATATGTACCATAGAAATACAGAATTCCGTAGCAGCTTTAGTGGAATTGTCAAGCTTATTTCGCATGTGTGGCTCTATTAATTTTCAAGGAAATAATAAACTCAGTTTTTATATCCGCACAGAAAATGCTGCCATTGCAAGAAGAGCTTTTAAAATACTAAAAGCCAACTACGAGCTTGGCGCAAGAGTCGCAGTATCTAAAAATAAACAGTTTAAAAATCGAAATATTTACTCCGTGATTGTCCCTCATCAAGAAGGAACATTACAAGCTCTATTGGATCTACATATCCTAAAAAGGCATGAAGGTTTGATTAGCTTAGACTTTATTATACCTGAAAAGTTTAAAAAGAATTCAGCATGTAGAAGAGCTACTATTCGAGGCGCTTTTTTAGGAGGGGGATCCTTATCAAATCCGGATAAAGGATATCATCTTGAGTTTACTTGCCACAATAGTGAATACGCGAGACAATTAATGGACTTAATAAATGGATTTGACTTAAAGTCAAAGTACATTAAAAGAAAGAATAATTACATTGTATATATTAAAGAGTCTGAGCAAATTATTACCATATTAAATGTTATCGGTGCCCATCAAACCCTTCTAAATATAGAAAATATTCGCATTATGAAGGAAATGCGAAATAATGTAAACCGTCTAGTAAATTGTGAGACAGCTAATGTAAGTAAAACGGTAGAAGCAGCTTACAGACAAATTGAAGCGATAGAGTATATAAGAGACCAAGTAGGTTTACAAAAGCTTCCACAAAAGCTAAGAGAAGTAGCAGAACTTAGATTAAATTATAAAGAAGCATCCTTAAAAGAACTAGGCGAATTGCTCGATCCTCCTGTAGGCAAATCAGGAATAAATCACCGATTAAAGAAGATTGAAACGCTAGCAAGATCCCATGGACTTGAACAAAAAAATTGAGCATTATAAAGTATATAAGAAAGATGAGCCTCTCTCAGAGCTCATCTTTCTTGTATACTAGGATCAATAAAAATTGCCTAAGGCGATAATAATTGAAGATTGATAACGATTGACAAAAGATTTGTTTCAAAGAGAAAAATAAAATATGGTATAATGGTGAAATCAGCAGATTGATCGTGGTAAAGGGCCTAAGGCGCCTGGAAAGGGATTTTTAGGATGAATAATTTTACACATCTACATGTACATACAGAATACAGTTTATTAGATGGTTTTTGCCGCATACAAGACCTAGTCAAACAAGCTAAGAAATTAGGAATGAACAGTTTAGCTATTACGGATCACGGGGTCATGTTTGGCGTTGTAGATTTCTATAAACAATGTGTCAGGGAAGGGATAAAACCTATAATAGGATGTGAAGTATACACAGCACCTAGGACCTTACACCATAAGGATTCAAAACAAGACTCAAATCCAGGTCATCTTGTACTACTAGCCAAAGATCAAGAAGGATATAAAAATTTGATGAAAATTGTATCTACTGGATTTGTAGAGGGCTTTTACTATAAGCCTAGGATTGATATAGATTACCTAAAAAAGCATAGTCAAGGGATTATTGCTTTAAGTTCTTGTCTAGCAGGAGATATTCCTAGAGCAATTATGGCGAATAATCTAGAGAAAGCAAGAGAACTTGTTCAAGACTATAAAGAGATATTCGGCGAGGATTATTATTTAGAAGTACAAGATCATGGTATTCCAGAACAAATGAAGGTAAAGCAAGGCCTAACCCTTTTGTCTCGGGAGACGAAGGTGCCTTTAATCGCAACAAATGACGTTCACTACGTGAAAAAAGAAGATGCGAAAAATCACGATATCTTGTTGTGTATCCAAACGGCAACCAGTGTTTCGGATAGCAATCGAATGAAGTTTCCAAGTGATGAGTTTTATTTAAAATCCCGAGAGGAAATGATGGATTTATTTTATGATATGCCAGAAGCTGTAGATAATAGCAATATTATTGCTGAAAAGTGCAATGCAGAATTAGATTTCAATACAACTCACTTGCCTAAATTTCAGCTTCCACCAGGAGAAGAGGACCCTAAGAAATATTTGAGTGATCTTTGTTATAAAGGATTAGCTAAAAAGTACGATAAAGTCACAGAAGAACAGACTGGCCGTATGAAATATGAGTTGTCAGTTATTGACTCGATGGGCTATAATGATTATTTTCTTATTGTTTGGGACTTTATTAAATACGCGAAGGACCATCAGATCATGGTTGGGCCAGGGCGAGGCAGTGCAGCAGGAAGCATAGTTGCTTACTCTCTAGACATTACGACAATAGATCCTATTAAATACGACTTGCTCTTTGAGCGCTTTTTAAATCCAGATCGAGTGACCATGCCTGATATTGATATAGATTTTTGTTATGAAAGGCGACAAGAGGTCATTGATTATGTCATTGAAAAATATGGACATGACCATGTGGCTCAAATCATTACCTTTGGAACGATGGCTGCAAGGCAATCTATTCGAGATGTAGGAAGGTCTTTAGATATTCCTTATGGGAAGGTTGACAAAGTCGCAAAGGAAATCCCTATGGAGATAGGGATGAATATTCAAAAGGCAGTCAAAAACAATCCTAATCTAGCTAAAATGATGGGAGAAGATGAAGAAGTTGATAACTTGATAGAGATTGCAAAGTCTTTAGAAGGGCTTTCAAGACATGCGTCTACCCATGCAGCGGGAGTAGTAATCTCGAACAAATCTTTAGTAGAATACGTGCCTTTATATAGGAATAATGAAGTAATCTCTACTCAGTACACCATGAATTTATTAGAGGAACTAGGATTACTCAAGATGGACTTTTTAGGTTTGAGAACTTTAACGGTTATTCGAGACGCTATAGAGAATATTAGGAAAAATAGAGATATAGAGATTGACCTTGATGAGTTAGAATATGACGATAAAAACGTATACGAACTCATATCTAGTGGTCATACCCTAGGCATCTTTCAATTAGAAAGTGCAGGAATGCAAAAGTTTATGACGAATCTCAAACCAGACTCCTTTGAGGATATTATTGCAGGGATTTCATTATACAGACCAGGTCCAATGGATTCCATCCCTACTTACATTAAAAACAAAAAGAATTCTGAAAACATACAGTACATTCACCCTATATTAGAATCTACTTTAAAGGTTACTTATGGGTGTATGGTTTATCAAGAACAGGTTAGTGCGACACGTTTCGCCAAATGATAAAATCTTTAGAACTCTAGAGAAAATAATCGAAGAAGCGACACACATCAAAAAGAAAGATTTGAAGTAAAAGTTGGTACAAAAGTGGCTAGAGCCCGCCCGCTAGAAAAGAATCGAGTAAAAGAAAATGTGGAGAACTTTCAACTTGAAGAGTGGAATGAAGGAGTAACGCCCAGAAACGCTCTCTCTAATAGCCCCCACATGCGTGAGAAGTCGTTTATTCAATCGTATGAAGCTGGGTAAGGCAGGCTGAGAGTTACCCTAACAGAGAAGCTATGGCTGTGACAGGCAGCGATGTGACACTTAGCAGAGCTGAGGAAAATTATACAGAGGTGTATGATGTAACCTATAAGCCGCGAGGCTACAAAACAATCTATGGTGAGAATGCATTAATAAATGCTGACGAACTCCCGAATGTACGGGTCCTGAGTTCTAACCGACCAGAAATGGCGGAGCCTCTTTGCAGAGGGGTCAGTGAGGATGAGTAAGAGTTTGCTTTATGAAAATCCTTACAGCGTTACAGGCGCTGTCAAGCTGACGGGCTTAAAGGGAGCACCTAAGGAATGTATATGTAAAGCTAGAGTTGAAGGAACGTGGAAAGCTTGGAACAAGGAGGACAAACGAGTCCTATGAAATGTTGATAAGGAAAAGAAGGTTCTATAACCAACTATAACTTGTCTTAATCCAAGTGATAGTGGAGCCATAGTACCAGAGAAACGGTGATAACAAGCCGTGGAGGGATGGGCTCTAGTCGGAATCAAATAAGTACAAAATATAGCGTTATTATCAAGACAATTAAATGGTAAATATCAAAGGTTCGAGTAAGACTAAGAGAATGCCACTGTCAATAAAATATTGATGGGGTGTGACTTTGATGAGTAACAATCAGGACACAAAGAAAAAAGATGCACTCAGATACAACGAATACTATGGGACTCAAGAAACGTTTGACAGACTATACGATAGAGCAAAAAAGAATGAGAACTTCTACAAATTATACGAGCTAATCGTTAATGAAGAAAACATTCTGCTCGCCTACAGAACTATAAAATCAAACAGGGGTAGTACTACCAAGGGGAGCAACCCCCACACTATTAAAGACATCAAAAAGTGGTCACAGGAGGAGCTTGTAAACTATATCAGAAAACGCTTGGAAAACTACCAGCCTCAACCTGTTCGGCGAATCCTTATACCAAAACACGATGGCAAAATGAGACCACTAGGTATACCCACAATTGAGGACAGAATCATTCAGCAGTGCATACGACAAATCTTAGAACCGATATGTGAGGCAAAATTTTATGACTACAGCTTCGGATTTAGACCTAATAGAAGTGCTAAACACGCTATTGCAAGATGCTACCACCTTATGCAAAGAGCAGAATTACACTACGTTGTTGATATCGACCTTAAAGGATTCTTCGACAATGTTAACCATAGCAAGCTGCTAAAACAAATATACAGCTTAGGAATTAGAGATAAACGGCTAATCAGCATAATATCAAAAATGCTCAAATGCGAGGTAATAGGAGAAGGTATACAGAAAAAGGGAACTCCCCAGGGTGGAATATTAAGTCCATTACTATCTAACATAGTTCTTAATGAACTTGACTGGTGGATTGACTCCCAATTCTGTGGAATGCCAACACATCATAAATACAGTTGCAAAAACGCACAAGACAGAGCACTCAAACAAACGAAGCTAAAACAGATGCATATAGTAAGATATGCGGACGACTTCAAAATCTTCTGTAGAGATTACAACACAGCTATCAAAGCCAAAATAGCAGTAACAGAATGGTTGCGAGAAAGATTAAGCCTTGAAATCAACCAAGACAAATCCAAAATCGTCAACCTCAGACAAAACTACTCAAATTTCCTAGGTCTTGAAATGAAAGTCCATAGAAAAGGAGTAAAAAGATACAATGGCGGTAGAGAAAAAGAAAAATGGACAATAAAGTCCAAAGTATCAAACAAGGCTGTTGACAATCTAACCAAGAATATCAGAAGACAAATAAAAGCCATAAAACACTCGCCCAAGCCCCATATGGAGATTGGAAGATTAAACCAAATGGTGTTCGGCTACCACAATTACTATGACAGTGCCTCTCATGTCAGCAAAAGCTTTCATGTTATTGAATTCAACGTTCTTAAATACATGAAAAATCAACTAGAACCTTTGGCTACTAAAACTGGAACACAAAACAGAGTAATCAAGAAACACTATGGTGAAAGCAAAGCTATAAAATATTACTGCGGACATGCATTAATACCAATATCATACATTAAAACCAGACCTCCTATGCAATTTAAACAAGAAACATGTAATTACACGGAGAAGGGCAGAAAATTGGTGCATGAATACCTTAAACTCACGCTAGAAAGCCGAATTTCAGATATGATGCGAAATTTCGTCAAAAGTGAGAATGTAGAATACAATGATAATAGAATTTCAGTATTCTCGGCACAACTAGGTCAATGCGCAGTTACAAAGAATATCCTTAAAACTTTCAACTTCCATTGCCATCACAAGATACCCAAACACTTGGGAGGTGATGATAGCTTTAAAAACCTCGTAATTGTTGAGGAAGGAATACACAGGCTAATTCATGCAGTGGATAACGAAATAATCAGCAAATATGTAGAAATATTTAAGCTTAGCAAAAACCAAATAAAGAAAGTTAATGAATACAGAAAACTCTGTCACCTAGAAGAAGTAGAAGTTGCCTAACTAAAATAAGAATAAAGAACTATAAATCCTGATGTATACTAAACGCTAATTATTCAAACTTATTTAATTCGATGGAACGCCGGATGAGAACGAAAGTCTCATGTCCGGTGTGAATGGGGGGAAAACTCGGAGATAATATCAAGGAGTTACCTATCCATATTGAAAATTGTAAGAGATGTAGCTGGATACTCTATGGCTCGTAGCGACCTTGTTCGCAGGGCTATGTCTAAGAAAAAAATGGACGTTATGGAAGCAGAAAGACAAGTTTTCATACATGGAGAATTAGATGATTCTGGAAACATTACTGTAGAAGGTGCTTTAAGACGTGGAGTAAAGGAAGAACAGGCAAATAAGATTTACGATCAGATGATTGACTTCGCTAATTATGCTTTTAACAAATCGCATGCAGCAGCATATGCAGTAATTGCTTATCAAACGGCTTGGCTTAAAAAATATTACCCCGTAGAATTTATGGCGGCCCTTTTGACAAGTGTGATGGGCAATGACAAAAAGGTAGCTCAATACATTATGAATTGTAAAAATATGTCCATCAATGTACTACCTCCGGATGTAAATGAAAGTTATGTAAAGTTTACAGTAGTAGGAGACAAGATTCGTTTTGGTTTGGCTGCAGTCAAAAATGTTGGAGAAAATGCAATACAGTCTATTATTGCGAACAGAGAAGAGAAAGCGTATACTTCTTTTACTGATTTTTACAAGAAGAATGATGGGAAAGTTTTAAATAAACGAGCTGTAGAGAGTTTGATTAAGTGCGGAGCTTTTGATTCATTAAAAGCGCATCGTTCACAACTTATGAATGTATATGAAAAAATTATTGATAATATAAATGAGGATAAAAAACACAGAATAGAAGGTCAGATATCTCTTTTTCAAAATATGCAGGAAAGCAGTATTTTGCAAGAATATTTACCTGATATCGAAGAGTTTGAAGAAGATATGAAATTAGCAATGGAGAAGGAAGTATTAGGTATATATATAACGGGTCATCCTTTGAAAAAATACGAAAAGCTCCTTGTAAACAAAGTGTCTTTAGACAGCAGCATGATTGACAATCAGGAAGAGTTAAAAGAGATTGGAATCAAGGATGGAAGTACGGTGACAGTAGGAGGCATTGTTACACAGAAAAAAAATATGTTGACGAAAAAGAATACGATGATGTGCTTCTTGACTTTAGAGGATTTATATGGAAGTATAGATATAGTAGTATTTCCTAATATTTACGAAAAGTATAGTCAACTTGCCAATATAGATAGTACTGTGCTTATAAAGGGAAGAATCAATATTAATGAAGAACAAAGTTCAAGTATTATTTGTGAGACAATAATGGAATTGTCAAAATTTAATGATAATAAGAGTTCTAATGGAAAAAATAGCGTAGAGATTAGAATTCCTGAAATGACAAATCCTATTATAGATAGAGTAAAAAGTATCTTGGTCCAACATCCTGGAGAAACACCTGTTGTTTTATCTATTCAAAATACAAATAAAAAATTTAAGTCAAATAAGAACTTATGGGTAAATATAAATCAAAAGCTTATACATGAGTTGTCTACTACATTTGGCGATAATAATATAAAAGTCTATGGAGAGAATGAGGAGATGCGAAAATGAAAAGAATTGGAGTATTAACCAGTGGTGGAGATGCACCTGGTATGAATGCCGCTATTCGAGCAATCGTGCGAACAGCCATATATAATAAAGTCGAAGTTTTTGGAATACGAAGGGGATATCAAGGTTTGCTAGAACAGGATATCGAGCCTTTAAATATTTATTCTGTAGCAGACATTATTCAAAAGGGCGGGACAATTTTAAGATCTTCACGATCAGAATACTTTAAAACGGAAGCAGGTCAAAAGAAAGCTGCTAAAGTATTAAAAGATTTTGGGATTGAAGGCCTTATTGTCATAGGAGGAGATGGCTCTTTTAATGGTGGACTAAAGTTAAGCAAACAAGGTGTAAAGATCATTTGTATTCCAGGTACCATAGATAATGACATTGGATGTACAGATTACGCTATAGGATTTGATACAGCCTTAAATACAGCGATAGATGCCATAGGCAAGATACGAGATACTACAAGTTCTCACAATAGGGTGAATGTAGTTGAAGTTATGGGCAGAGATTGTGGTGATATCGCATTGTTCTCAGGTTTGGCTGGTGGGGCAGAGTCTATTATTGTTCCTGAAAAAGATTATAATTTAGATGCTATTTGCGACAAGCTTTTAAGAGGAAAAGACCGAGGAAAATTACACAGCATTATTATTTTAGCAGAGGGTGCTGGAGATTTTAATGAAATGTGCAAGGGAATTGAAGAACGAACAGGCGTTGTTACGAGGGGAACTACATTAGGCTATATTCAAAGGGGTGGAAGCCCTACCTCTTTCGATCGAATTTTAGCTAGCAGAATGGGAAATAAAGCTGTAAATCTATTGCTACAAGGTGCAGATTCTAGAGTAACCTGTATTCGTGGCAATCAATATCTTGACATGGATATTGATGAAGCTCTTAAAATAAAAAAAGAATTTGATATGGATGCATTTGAAATTGCGGATATTTTATCTATATAGGAGGAAAATATGAAGAAAACAAAAATCGTATGTACGATAGGCCCTGCAAGTGAATCGGAAGAGGTACTAACTCAGTTGATTAAAAAGGGCATGAATGTAGCAAGAATTAATTTTTCTCATGGTGTTCATGATGAACACAAGAAAAAATTTGATATGATTAAAAAAGTTCGTGAAAAATCAAATCTTCCAATTGCTATAATGCTTGATACAAAAGGACCAGAAGTTCGAATTAAGCAATTTGAAAATGGTGGTATTCATCTTGAAAAAGGTGATGAGTTTACTTTGACTACAGAAGACATATTAGGAAATGAAAAAAAGGTAACCATTACCTACGAAAAATTGACAGAAGAATTAAAAATAGGCGATTTTATTTTAGCCGATGACGGACTCATTAAATTCAGTGTAAAAGAAATCAACGGGGCGGATATTTTATGTGATGTACTAAATGGGGGAGAACTAAAAAATAATAAAAGCTTAAACTTCCCAGATATAAATATTAGTTTACCTGCTATTACCGAAAAAGATGTAAAGGACCTTATATTTGGTATCGAAGAAGGTATTGATTATATTGCAGCTTCGTTTATCCGAAAAACAGAAGATGTTTTAGCTATTCGAAGGGTTCTAGAAGAAAACAATGGTGAAAATATAAAAATTATATCTAAAATAGAAAACAGAGAAGGCGTAAACAATATAGACGCTATTCTAGATATGTCTGATGGAATCATGGTAGCTAGAGGAGATTTAGGTGTTGAGATTTCCGCTGAAGAAGTGCCTTTAGTTCAAAAAGAAATTATCAAAAAGTGTAATATGCTTGGAAAGCCAGTTATCACTGCAACACAGATGCTAGACTCTATGATCCGAAATCCAAGGCCTACTAGAGCAGAAGTAACAGATGTTGCCAATGCAATTTTTGATGGAACAGATGCTATTATGTTATCGGGAGAGACCGCGGCTGGAAAATATCCTATAGAAGCTGTTGAAACGATGGGTCGAATTGCTGTAACGACAGAGCAATCTTCAGAATACCACAGATTAGCCAAACACAATTTTTCTGGTGAGATATCTGTAGCAAATGTAGTAAGCCACGCTGCAAGTTCTTCAGCACAGCAATTAAACGCTGCAGCCATTATAGCCATTACAAAATCAGGTCATACAGCTCGAATGATTTCAAAATTTAGACCTACAGCTCCTATTGTGGCCATAGCTGATGATGAAAGAGTTGTAAGGACCATGTCTCTAGTATGGGGTGTAAATTGTATACACGGTGATATAAAAGATATGGACTCTCTTTTCAAAAACTCTATTGATACAACCGTCGAAAAAGGAATATTAAAAAATGGGGATTTAGTAGTAATCATTGCAGGTGTCCCTGTTGGCGTAAAGGGTACTACAAATATGCTCAGGATTCAAACCATTGGTGAAGTACTTATAAAGGGCATGGGAATAGGAAAACAACCTGTAACTGGTGTAGCTCGATTAATTGATAGAAAAGGAAACACGAACTTTAAAAGAGGCGATATTGCAGTATGTTACGGAGTAGACGAAGACAATATCTCTTATATTAGAGATGCTGCAGGAGTGATCACTGAAGAAGGCGGTTTAACTTCACAAGGAGCAATAGCAGCGTTACAATTTGGTATTCCAATTATAGTAGGCGCAGAAGACCCTATGCAAAACATAGAAGAAGGAAAAACAATCACCTTAGATCCTCAAAGAGGACTTATATACGATGGGAAAGCTACAGTATTGTAATTAAGGTGGTAAGCAAAACATTTTTGCCACGAATGGTAGCTTAAGCGCTGTACCTAAGTTAATAAAAGACTTGTGGAGCATTTACGTTATTTGCCCTTGAGCGCAGTCAAGGATCTTATATTATATCGCCTTAGGCGATTATAGTTTTACTTACTACCTTTAAAGATTCTTTCTTAATAAAAAGATCCAGACGACTTAAATCGTCTGGATTTTTGTTTACATTTCATAATAGTGAAATCATTTCTTCAAATTCGAAAAATCAATTGCATATACTCGGTGTTTTAATACTTCCTTGGTGTTGCTTTCGCTATCCTTTAAATAGAGAACAGAAAAATAAATAGTTTCCATATCTGATGAAAAGACGATTTTATCACCGGCAATTTTTAGATTAGAGGCTAACTGCATGGGCTTACTTCCATCCGTGTTCATAATCCATAGATTTTGATTATTAGATGATTCATCAACTTTTTCCCTGTAAATGATTTGGTCTTCATTTGGTGTAAGGTAAAACATAGACATTGGACCTTTATACAATACTTGCTTATTGTAATACATATCCACATGCATTAATATTGTCTGATTTTTGTCTGTAACGCTATACAAAATAGATTGATCTTTTTTAGAAAGAGAAAAATCTGTCACATTACTTTGCATTAGTACAGGCTCTATTTCTTTTTCGTCTAATACTACATAGTACAAATCCATGGAATTTGTCGTTGAATTCATAGCTAAAAAGAAGGCTAATTTGTAATCATCAAAACAGTCTATCTTATAAATACTAAGATTTTCAGTCAGATTATAAGTGTTTCTAAGAATTTGCTTTCGTACAATATTGCTGGTTTTTACTAGCTGAATTTGACCTTTTGAGTTGCCATAGATTAAAAGATCATCACGTACTAAAGAAAATTTAGGAGACACAATTTCTTCTGTAAGTGAAATATTTTTTGTTTGGGTACCTTCATAATCTGTCCAATTTAGCTTGTAGGAATCAGGCACAATTCGACCATCTGCATCTTTATTATACTCTACATAAATCATTCCCTTGTTTTTTTCATCAAAAACAGCATTGCTTTGCTCTTTTGAAGAGAGAAGGATTTGTTTTTGTTGTTTGTTTTTAATATTATACGTAGATAGATTAGAATAACTATTTGCCGTCTTTATATTTGCGTTTATAGAATTTGTAGGAATGCCCATAAGCAATAGTTCGCCATTATTTGATATATCGTAAACCAAACCTTGGGTTAAATTATCATCAATATTTTTTATTAATACTCGATCACTCTCATCCACTGTGTTTTGAATTAAAGCCTGATTTTCATTCAAACCTGTTGAATTATCTAAGACGACAGGCTTGTTTTCTTTTAAAAAAATCGGAGAGCATCCTGTGGAAATCACAGAAATCAAGAGGACGATGAACAACTTTTTAATAGTCACTTTCTCATCTCCTTTAAAGGAATTTACAAGTTTTAATTGTATATGTTATATATAATTAAAGTAGAGACTATAGTGTAACAAACTTGTAAATTAAATTTTTTCCAGTAATAATTTTACAGCTACCATAGTACCCTCTCCTGTTTTACTTTCAATGCGTACGTGGCCATTATGACTTCCAACGATACTTTTTACAATGGATAATCCAAGCCCCGTGCCGCCTATCTGGCGAGAACGATCCTCTTCTACTCTGTAAAAAGCATCAAAAATTCGACTTAAATTTTCTTCAGGAATACCCGGACCATGGTCTCTAATCGATATTTCTACATAGTCGTCGTAGTTTATGGCTACTACATTTATAATATCGCCAGGATTAGAGTATTTAATGGCATTATCTAATATATTGATAAAGACCTGTTTTAATCGATCATAGTCTCCACGAATAGTAGGAAGTTCCAATCTTTTATAATCAATATCCACATTGTATTTAAGACTTTTTATTTTCATCTGGTTAATGACATCTTCTAAAAGAGTATTAATGTCTACACTAGTCAATATTAATTTAAAATCAGCTCGCTCGTATTTTGAAAGAGAGAGTAGATCATTTACTAGGCGAAGTAGTCTTTGGCCTTCGCTATTTATCGTATTAAGACTTTTAGAAAGGAGTTCAGGATTATCTGTACCTCTTCTATTGAGTAAATCTGTGTAACCGATAATAGTTGTAAGAGGAGTTCTCAGTTCATGAGAGACATTAGAGATAAAGTTCTTTTGTTCGCTTTCTAAAGCATACATCTTAGTAATATCTCGTATGACCACGAGCACGCCAATATTTTTGTCATTGTTCATAATCAAAGTAGAATAAGAGTAAAGGTGTTTATCTTCATAATCTAGTTCTTGAATATACTCGCTTTTTCCATCTAGAACTTCTTTTACCATTTGCTTTATAAAAGGTATTTGATTAAAAACTTCAGCGGTAACAGGCTTATCCCCTAAATCGAGAATATCTTTAGCTTTATTGTTAACCATTAAAATATTGTCTTTTAATCCTACTGCAAAGATACCATCGTCAATGGAGGATATGATAGATGATAGTTTTTGTTTTTCATCATTTATTTTCGTGATTTTATCTGCAATGTCAAAAATCATCTGATTGAAGTTATGAGTAAGCTCTCCAACTTCGTCATCTACTTCATACTGTATGATTTCAGTATAATTACCCTGAGAAATTTTTTTCGTAGACTCTACTAATAGCCGAATAGGCTTTAATAGAGAATGGGTTATATAACGGCTTAGAATATAGGAAAGGACTAAGCTTATAATACACGTTACAATAAATAATTTTATAATGTGGTCTATAATAGTATCCATTAGTTCAAGAGAATAGATAAAAGTAATTACACCTATGACAGTATTATCTATGTATATAGGTGTTGATAAAAAGATTCGGCTAATATCGTCGACTCTTTTATACACGGATAGGGATTTTCCGCTTGATAAAGTTAATGATCTCTCTATTTCCTTATTTACGTCTTCAGCAATAGATGTTTCTACATTTGCCGAGTCCGTAATAAAATTGCCTTTAGCATCGTGTAAAAGAACACGAGTGTAGTTTACACTAGAAAGGTTTTCTGCAATGGATAAGCTTTTTCTTTTGAGTACATTATCATACTGTTCGAAAGAAGGGGATTCTGCTTTGATTTCTTGTTGTATATAGAGAACTGCTTCAGTAGCACGTTCTGTTAGATTTCTTTGTACAGAATCAAAATTATAATGAATTAACCCTTGAATTACGACAGTGGCTAATACTAACATTGTCAGTAAAACAAGGGTTACGTTTGCGAATATAAATTTTGAACGGAAAGCTAATTTCATTCAAATCTCCTCATTTTGTATCCTACTCCAAAGACCGTTTGAATATAATTGTGTTTAGCGTATTGACCAACCTTTTTTCTGATTCTTTGTATGTGCATATCCACTGTTCGGGTATCTCCAAAATAATCATAGCCCCACACTTGTTCTAGAAGATGCTCTCTTGAAAAAACCTGCTCAGGGCTAGAAACTAGAAGATGAAGCAATTCAAATTCTTTTGGCGTTAAATGAATTTCGTGATCGTTAACTAGAACTTTTCTTTCATTTAAGATAATTTTAATTTCATCATTGACGATAGCATCCTCTTCAGGTTTTGTAGGCACATTAGAACTTCTTCGCAATAATGCTTTAACTCTAGCAATGAGCTCTCTGTTGTCAAAGGGCTTTGTCATATAGTCATCTGCGCCCAATTCAAGACCTAAAACTCGGTCAATTATATCCGTTTTTGCTGTAAGCATAATAATGGGAATGCTCTTTTGCGCACTTACTTTCTTGCAAACATCATAACCATTCATTTTTGGAAGCATCAAATCTAAAATCATCAAGTCTGGATTGAAGGAGTCTACCTTTTCTAAAGCCTCTTGTCCATCACTTGCCGTATCTACAATATAACCCTCAAATTCTAAATCCAATTTCAGCAAATCTTGTATAGCTACTTCATCATCCACTACGAGAATTTTTTCGTTCATATTAATACCACCTATTAATTAAAATCATTATATTTATTATAGTTTCTTTTATATAAAAAAGCTAATAATATTGTTGATAATTAAGATTATATTAGACTCACATCTCTAAAGTAAAGATAAAGTAATCCTCTATTTTAAATTTCATTTGATCAAAAATTTTTGCCGTTTCATTTAAAATTTCATTAACTCGCTCATCGGATACATTCATGAGTTTATACATAGTCTTTATTTTAAAATTAAAGATAGTTTCTTCATCGCAATTAAAATATCCTTCAATCATTTTCTTTGTGATACCAATTCCAGCACCTACAACAGTAGCCTGTATCAGTTTGATTTCATCTTCAGAAAAAGGAAGATTATATGTATCAATATGCAGCTTATAGAAGTTATAGATCACCTCGGAATCATACTCTAGGCCAATATTGCAAATCTCATAATAAAGAGTTCGGAGATATTCATCTTGCCTCAATAATTCTGAAAAAATTCTAATTTCAAGCGTTGTACCGTATTGTAAATCGTATTCACCATAGTGATGTGTTAAGTACTCTCTTACACTTACCTTGATACTACTCATAAATTCCCCGTAAATATAGGCAGCAATATTTTGCTTCGTCTTAAAATAGTAGTTGATTAATCCAGGATTACTACTTGCTTTTTTACATATATCGATGTAAGTGGTCTTTGTATAACCTTGTAAGTAAAAAAGTTCCTTACAAGTTTCAATAATACGGTTTTTAGAATCCTTGCTTGTCTTATAACTAGCCACAGTATCGCCTCCTTGTATGCATATTATACAATAATAGGTTTTGAATATCAAATAAAAGAGCATATATGCAATTTTAGAGAAAAAATGTAATAAAAGTTTTAAATCAACTTAAAACAAATTTTTGATATGTATTTACAATATTATATTGACAAAAATAAATATAATAAAGTATAATTAAAATTAAGTTAAGTTAAAACTTTAAATAAGGTGGTTGTAGATCGTAATTGAAGCCGTTTTCAAAAAGTCAACTATTCTATTTTTTTAAAGGGGGAAGAAAAATGAAAAGCAATAAATTAACAGTATTTGCAATTATGACCATATTCTTTGTAGTAATGGGTGTGGGTACGATTACCCCAGCAATAGCTAATATTGCTGCAGCTTTTCCAGATGTACCATTTACAACTATACTGCTAGCATCTACACTTCCATCATTATTAATTATTCCATCGACGCTCATTACTGGAGCTGTAGCAGGTAAAAAAGTAGGTTATAAAACATTAGCTTTATTAGGATTAGCTTTATTTGCTATATCAGGTATGGGACCAACTTTTGTAAATAGCACTTTTACTATTGTCTTAGTTTTTAGGGCAATATTTGGAATCAGTCTAGGGATCTTAAGCCCATTAGGAAATGCATTGGTTATGGAAATCTTTGAAGGGCAAGAAAGAGCAAATATGCTAGGCGTGGGTTCTTTTGTAATGAATATTGGGGGTATCGTGCTACAATTCTTAGGTGGTGCATTATCTGGTGTGTCTTGGGAATTATGTTTTATCGGTCACTTCCCAGCAATCATTTCCTTTATTCTAGTATTATTATTCTTAAAAGAGCCAGAAAAACCACAAATATCAGCTGATACATCTGGAAATGTAGTAAAAGATAAGATGCCAGTATCTGTGTGGGTAGTCTCAATTATCTTTGGTTTTACTATGATGCTCATCTATCCAATGCTCATGAATATGTCATCTATTATCGCTGATGTAAAACAAGTGGGAGATGCTACTCAATCTGCCGTAGTACTTTCTATGTATACTGTAGGTGGCGCTATTTCAGGTGTTATATTTGGAAAAGTATATGAAAAACTTCAAAAATTCATTATTACTATAGCATTTTTAGGTGGAGCTGCAGGTATTGCATTGATCGTCTTTGGCAATAGCGTCTTTATGATGACTGTAGGAACTACAGTAACGGGAATATTCTACATGTTAATGATGCCTCTTACCATCATGCTTTTAGGAATGTATGCACCACCATCTCTAAGTGGAATGGCAGTATCGATTATGATGGCTGTAATGAACGCTTTTGCATTCGTATCAACCTATTGGATTAGCTTTGTAGGAAACATGACTGGAGACGTATTCCTTGCACCATTAAAAGCAACAATAATTGGATTTATAGCAATAGGTGTAATCTTCTTATTCATCAATCCATTCCCTAAGCAAAAAGCAGTAGAAGCTAAATAAATGTAGATGGTAAGGTGGTAAGTAAACCATAACTCGCCTATAGGTGGGGGAATGCACCTTACATATTGTTACAATTTAAAATTCTAGTCAAACAATAGAAATCGTGCCGATTATTTGGAGGCACGATTTTTTTTAATAGAAAGGAATACTTTTAATCCCAACAACTGCTCAAGTCATTCTAAACGCAACGAAATAATTTTTGCATTTATCGTTCTGCTATCCTGTTAATTCTTTTACTTACAACTTACAACATAGAACTTACAACTACTTTATGTTAAACTATAAAACAAATAAATTTGTTTTAGGAGTGCATATGGAAACTATACCGGTTCAAAAAAATAGAGAATACATCTTAGATATAATAGACATCACTGCTACAGGAGAAGGTGTTGGTAAGATAGAAGGATTTACTGTATTTGTAGATGGAGCCATTCCAGAGGATGAGGTAAAAATCATTATTACTGTGGTGAAGAAAAATTACGCTATAGGAAAAATTATAGATTTAGTAAAACCATCCTCACATCGAGTGAAAGCAAGTTGTACTTTTGTTGGTCAATGTGGAGGCTGTCAGACTCAGAATATAGATTACACTTACCAACTTGAGTTAAAAGAAAAGATTGTAAAGGACGCTCTAGCAAGAATAGGTGGCTTAGATATAAATCAGATGAAAGTGCATTCTATTATAGGAATGGAAGACCCCTTTCACTACCGAAATAAAGCACAGTACAAGATTCATAAAAAGGGACTAGGATTTTATGAAAAGAAGAGCCACAGTGTAGTAGCTTTAACAGATTGTAAGATTCAAAGTAAACAAAGTTCAACGACAATACAATATTTAAATCAATTTATTGTAGAAAATAAAATCCCTATTTATAATGAAAATACACATAAAGGAATATTAAGGGGAATCGTAGAGAGAGTATCTTATTATAATGATGAGATCATGCTTATTATCGTTATAAATGATAAAAAATTCAAATGGTCTAAAGAATTGATTGATTTTATAAAGGAGAATTTGCCGAATGTAAAAAGCCTTTACCTCAATATAAATACAAAAAAGACAAATGTGGTTTTATCAAAAGAAAATAAGCTCATATACGGAAAAGAAAAGATCGTAGACAGCATAGGAGATTTAAAATACGAAATTTCTCCACTGTCCTTCTTTCAAGTCAATCCAATACAGACGAAGATCTTATACGATAAGGTAGTAGATTTTGCAGGATTAACAGGAAAGGAATTAGTATTTGACTTATACTGTGGAATCGGAACCATATCCTTATACCTAGCGAGAGAGGCAAAAATGGTATACGGCGTAGAGATTGTCCCAGAAGCCATAGAAGATGCGAACACAAATAAAGCACTAAACAAAATAGAAAATGCTGAGTTTATAGTAGGAAAATCAGAAGAAGAAATGCCAGCTTTAGTAGAAAAAGGAGTACAAGCAGATGTGATAGTGGTAGACCCACCTAGAAAAGGCTGCGACGAAAAACTACTAGCATCTATTATCCACATGTCCCCCAAAAGGGTAGTCTACGTATCCTGCAA
This sequence comes from Alkalibaculum bacchi, assembly GCF_937875145.1. GTDB lineage: Bacteria > Bacillota > Clostridia > Eubacteriales > Alkalibacteraceae > Alkalibaculum > Alkalibaculum bacchi_A. Next base: position 23,272 of record NZ_CALNCS010000080.1, read on the forward strand.
TCCTGCTACCTTAGGGAGAGATTTGAAGATATTAAGTGAAGGTGGATATAAAGTAAAGGAAGTTCAGCCAGTAGATATGTTTCCTCATAGTTTGCACGTGGAGTGCGTAGTATTGATGTCACGCGATATGTAGCGAAAAACAATTACGCGAACACAATATATTGGTTTTTTGCGCGTTTTAGGGTTATGTATTGCCTACTTATCATTGGCACCAATTTGCAATATAATTAGGCTAATTATAATGTGGAGGTGAGCTGATGGATTCAAAGATTTGGTATATTCCAGCAAGGAATGACCGCTTGGACAAGAATGTTGGAATCTACTGCAGAGTAAGTACGAACGAAAAAGAACAGCTTTATAGCCTCGCAGCACAGATTTCTGCTTTAACGAGAGCAGTTGCGAATGTGAGTCAATGGAGGCTGGCAGATGTATTTATTGATATTGCGTCTGCCAAAGGCGAAGTTCCACGTAGAGAATTTGATCGATTGATTAGAGAATGTGAAGCGCACAATATCTCTGTTGTCCTTACCAAAAGCATCAGTCGATTTGGTAGAGATACTGTAGAGACATTATCAGCAATCAATCGATTGAAGACAGCAGGAGTCAGAATCATATTTGAAGAAGAAAATTTGGATACCGATGAGGTTGACAGCAATCTTATGATTTCGGTGATGGAGTCTTTTGCTCAAGCTGAAAATGAGAGCCGAAGCGAAAATATCCGCATGGGACTTGCCATGAAAGCTGCAAATGGAACATCTGGACTCTACAAACGAAAGCTGTACGGCTACTCTAAGAATAAGGATGGGGACCTTGTAATTGACAATGAACAGGCTAAGGTTGTGCGGGACATTTTCAGATGGTATCTGGATGGCGCCAGCGTGCTTGGTATCATAAAGAAACTATCAGACGCAGGTATTCCTTCCCCTACCGGTAAAGAAACGTGGAGCAAGCGTTCTGTAGAGAAGATTCTTGAAAATGAGAAGTACACAGGCACGGTAACTCTTTTGGATTCTGCTACACAGCAATATGAGTTCCAAATGAAAGAATGTCATCCGCCGATCATTACGGAGAGCGAGTTCAGGGCTGTTCAGGAAGAAAAGAAGAAGCGAAGCAATATCATTACTGACGACGATGGTACGCATCGCAGCAGTAAGAAATATAGTTCTAAAAAGAAATAACGAATTTTATGGAGGTAACGAACGTGAAGAAAATAATCATCTTTCTTATATGTGTGGTAATGATTTTTAGCTTGAGTGCATGTGGTGGGAATGTTAAGAATGTCAATGTGGTAGATGTAAAATCAGAGATTTATACATCTGATGATATTAAGTCTGCTATTGATACTATCAAAAAAGAGTTTGATAAAGATTGGAAGGGCTGTACATTAAAAGAAATCTATTATGCTGGTGACGAGACTTCCAAGGACTATCAAGATTGGGCAGATAGAAATGATGCGGATGAAGTCATAGTTTTATTGTCTTCTTTTGATGTAGACGGATCAGGTGGAGACGGTTCCTTAAATCCTAATAGCACATACGATAATTGGATGTGGATTTTGGTAAGAACAAATGGCAGCAAATGGAAACATGTTGACCATGGGTATTAATCGGAATATCGTTTTGCTCGAAGAAACGAAATAGCCTACTTAGGAGAAACAATAGATTAGATGTCGGGTTTTTAGGCGCTGCTTGAAAAAGCCTGTAAGATAAGGCGTTTTCGCTGTTATTGGACTTGTTCCCTAAATAACCTAACTATCACATGTGGAGACGGTAGTATTGATAACAAGAAAATAAAGAAGTGTGCTCGGGAAGGCTTGATATAAGCCTTTCCAGGTTTTTAGTGTTAAAAAATAAAAGCTTTAGAACGATGATTTTTTGCTCTGCGGGAACATATCCAAGAAGGCTAAAAGACTCCGTACAGAGCGGATTAGATGTCATCGGGTGTCTACAGAGCAGATTAGATGTCAGAGGTTCACGAGAAGTCAATTTTGATGTTTTTGTGAAATAGGAGAGGTAGAGAGAGCAGACTGGATGAGAGACGCGATTATAGCTGCTTCAAGGAAGGATTAATAAACTAGTTAATTTATTCAAGTAATTATTAAAGGGGGTGGAGTAGTATATGCTTATGACAAGAGGCATAGCGATGTCGGATGGTTTAAATCGTAAAAATCATTACTTCTCACTTAATACTATAATAAATGCATATGAAGATGCATGGAAGCATGGGACACCATCTAATTTAAACCATGATAGTACAAAATTTATTGGCTGGAATTATATAACAGGTATATATATGGAACCTGGAAAAGCATACGTGACAAACGAAATGAGAATTCCAGAAACGAATGAAGAATACGACATATTTATGAAAAAGAATAAAGATTACCTATATAAAAAATGTTATATAGATAGAAAAGAAAAATATGATGAGTTGAAAGAGATGTTGGGAGATAAGTTAACAGGTAAATCTCGCCCAGCATTAATTAGCTGTGTGGCTTATGAAGATGAGAATATACTATTCAAAGTATTTCCAGAAATAGAAAAAGAAATGCACAAAGGACTTATTGATCTAAATTTCATGACTCCGGTTTTACCGGGGGTTTATAAGAGAGGAAACTACCTTATATTTGCACATAGATACTTCAGACGTAATTGTTCTATGATTAATTCTTTGAATGGGGAATTTCTCAAAAAACTACAAGATTTACATAATAGTGACTTAAACGTCCAAATTGCTTTAGATGTAAACATGATTGGACTATTAGGAACTGAAAAAGCAGAACTAGAATATCAGTATTGGTGGGGGCCTAAATTTAATGAAGATCTATCGTCCATACCTATGGGCGTAACCAAACATAATAATCAACATTATGACAATGTGTTTACAAATCTTTGCTTCACAGAATTTGGTTGGTACATACAAGATGAACGACAAACATTTGAATGTGAAGAAGTTAGTGATCAGCCTAACATAATTGATGGGAGCACTGAATATTATGGATGTCGATTTGTACATAGCATGCTAAATCCGACGACTAACTTACCGAATCATTTGGACGGTGCTATCAGAGCATACACCGATGAGCAAATACTCGAACGTTTGGATATAAGTATTGATAAGTCAGAAAGGGACACATGGTATACCAAGTTGTGGCGTATTGATAATGATATGCCGGTAAGCTTATGGAAGGAACTTATAACTAATTATTACCGCGACAATATGCTAATTGGTGAATACTTCTCAGGTGAAGATGAAAAATTCACAAAAATAGTTTTGGAAGATAATTCAAAAGATGAAATTATACCTCTTCAAAAATATATTCCGGTAGACATGAATGAAAATAATGGACTAAGAATCTATTTTCGCTATATGCCCCTTATTGAAATTAATGAAGAATATGACGTAGTCCTCAAAAGTAATGAATTCCTAGTTTATAATGAGAGAAAAATGAGGGTGATGGAAAGTGAAACTATTACTATCCTAAAACTGCTAAAAAGATATGGGTTAAATATCAGGATTCCCGCTACAGCGAGAATCGGGCATGAAGATATGGTGTTTAATTTTCCAACATTCATGTGTAAAAATGCAGATACAGCTAAAATTGTACAACAAGCAATAGCAGATTTATGCAAGGTATGGAGCGATAACAATCACGATAGATTAATTTCATATTCAATTACTGCTAATTATGAGGATGAAGCCATATATTTTTCTTTTGCTGGGCATGTCGCCGATTTTACAAGTATATTTACAAGTCTGGGTACTACCTTTCCTCAAAAAGACCATGCTAATAAATGGATTGAAGCACTGTATAATGAAAATAATAAGTTCCCAGTTGCTAATCAGCATCCCAAGGTTGCAGATATTATGGCTGAGTCAAGCCATTTGAGATTTAGAAGAGCTCTGGTCCCAACAAAATATCTGCAAGAAATCAAAATGGAGGATAAGTGCTTAACAATTAACTTTGTAGAAAAAAAAGAAATTGCCGAAGAATTGTTAAATAATAAGATAGGGATAGCGCCTATATATCATATCGAGATAACCAAGTGTATGAAGTGTCAAAAAGATTATATTTCATGCGATTGTGTTAAGTTTATTGATGAAACAAGTGAAAAAATTGAGAAATTTGAATTCTTAGGTGCAGCTTGGACAAACAGACATGCATAATGCAATAATTTAATAACTATGGGATTCTATTTGAATGAGCAGGGCACCCTACAGGTATTATCGTAGAGTGCCTGTTTACTTTTTACTATTCTTCAATGTCAACTGTCAGGCCAGACTTGAATTCAACAGTAAATTTATCCTGGTGGACAGTGACCTTTTCGATCAATCTCCGAACCAATGCTTCATCGTATTCGGCAATGGTGATATGCTGCTTTTTGAGGAAGGTGCTCATGTCAGTGATCCGTTTTTTGATTTCATCCTTGCCAGCGCTATCGAGCTGGACCTTTTGCTTTTCTTCTCTCAGGGTGTAAATCTCATCCGCTACATCCTCGTAATCAGATTTGGTGTTGGCCAGCTTGAGAAGTTCTGTTTGTAGTTCTTCTAACCGCTTGTCGATATCGGCTAGAGCCTGATTATTATCTTGGCTGATTACTGTGGCGATATTGTTTTCTAAAATGGATAGGAAGGAGTCCTTCTCACCCAAGGTTTCATTAATGGCTTTGATAAGAATCTGCTCAATGCTGCTCTCCTGAACAGTGCGGGCATCGCAGAACAGCCCAGTGTTTTCAAGACGGCTTACGCATCTCCAGACGATGGACTTCTTACCGCGGTTATTCCAATGGACTCTCCGGAAAACTTCGCCGCAGGTGCCGCAGATAATCATTTGAGAGAAGCAGTGGTTGCTGCTGTAGGTTCTCTTTTTACCATTTGGGCTGGTATGGACGATGCGCCTTCTGATCAGTTCCTCCTGGACCTGCATGAAAATTTCACGCGGGATGATGGCTTCATGGCTGTTTTCTACATAATACTGAGGGACAATGCCATTGTTTTTAACACGTTTCTTTGTAAGAAAGTCAACGGTGTAGGTCTTCTGAAGAAGTGCATCTCCGATGTATTTTTCATTTCGTAGGATTTGATTGATGTTGCTGGTGTGCCATTTGTCTCGTCCAGCTCCATTCTTGATTCCATCTGCCTCAAGTCCTCGGGCAATCTTTAGCATGCTAGCCCCTTCCAGGTACTCTCTATAAATGCGTTTTACAATCTCAGCTTCCTCTGGAACAATGATTAGCTTCTTATTCTCATCTTTGGTGTAGCTTAGAAACCATTTGCAGTTCACTTGGATTTCACCTTGTTGGTACCGGTATTGAAGTCCAAGCTTTACGTTCTGACTTAAGGACTGGCTCTCTTGCTGTGCAAGGGAAGCCATGATGGTGAGCATGACCTCGCCCTTGGAATCCATGGAATTGATATTCTCCTTTTCAAAAAACACCGCAATATTTTTATCCTTAAGCTGTCTGATGTACTTCAGGCAATCCAGAGTGTTTCTAGCAAATCGGCTTATGGATTTAGTGATCACCATGTCAATATTTCCAGCCATGCATTCGTCGATCAGGCGATTAAACTCTTCACGTTTCTTGGTGTTGGTTCCTGATATTCCGTCATCCGCAAAAATCCCTGCAAGCTGCCAGTCTGGATGACCGCTGATGAACGCTGTGTAGTGTTCAATTTGGGCTTCATAACTTGAAGCCTGCTCATCGCTATCAGTGGATACCCTACAGTAGGCTGCCACCCGTAGCTTGGGCTTTTCTTCATCTTTGTTTTTCCTGGAATGTTTTCTAGCAGGAATCACTGTGATGTTTTTATTCAATATCCTTCACCTCCATTTCTATCAAACTATAGGCGTATTCTGCCTGTTTAAAAGGATCATCAAACTGTTCATTTCCAGCTGTAATGGAGAAGACGGTAGGGGGAGCAGATTCTTTTGGTTCTTTCTTCTCCCATATGCGACCAAGCTTTTCAGCCCGACTCATTCGTTCTATTTCTGAAGCTTCAAAGCTAGCTTTATCAATGATTGCAGGATAGAAGTCATCACCAACATATCTTTTGTTTTTCAGTATGTTTCCGATTCCGGCATGGAAGGCTTTAATGCCTGCTTTCTTTGCAGCGGTGGCCAGTGAATCACCAGATAGATAAGCTTCAAAAAGCAATTTTATTTTTTCTGACTTTTCCTGATCGACAACCGCTGTACCATTTTCAATTTTGTAACCATAGGGTGTGTGGCCCATTCATTTCACCAACCTTTCTTTTAGTGTAATACCGCATTTCAAGGCGAATCTTATTTCTTCTCTTGAGTACACAGTGATGTGGTCCACAAATCTGTCAAAAACATCGCTGTTAAATTCTAAGAGCATCGGAGATTTGCTTGTAAACCGCAAGAGTTCATTGACAAATTTTTGAGTCTCGTCATCGCTACTCAGCAATCTCATCAAAGATTCTTTTTGCTGTTTCAGGCGTTCCAGTTCATTTAAAAGCTCATTATTACCTTTCTTATAAACTGCCGGATCAAGATACCCTTTGGCTCTAAGACCACTAAGCACATTTTGCTGCTCGCCGTTTTCTTCAATTTTCTTATCGATCTCTTGAATTTTTGAAAGGCTATCTTCAGAGTTCATTCCAGTAAGACTATCCAGCAGGGGCTTTAAAACAAGCTTATGACCGAAGATAAGTTTATTGATCATCGTGACAAAGGCATACTCGATTTGAGCCTCGGGAATAGATTTCATCGAACACCTATCGATGTCAGAAATGTGAGTGGAGCAGGACCATGTGATTTTGTGCTTTCCTGAAGTCATGACCCTTCGCTTAAATTTCCCGCCACACTCACTACAGATGATTTTACCTGAAAAGGGGTAGCGGTTAAGGTATTTAGAGGTATTTTTCTTTATACCTTTTTCCCGTCCGCGTTGTTCAATAATGGCCTGAGCAGCTTCAAATTCATCGTGGCTAATGATGGCTTCATGATGCCCTTTAAAAAGGTACTGATCTTTCTCACCGTTATTGATGTGTCTATTGAAGGAGTTATCAGTGTAGGTCTTTTGGAAGATAGCATCACCGGTGTATTTTTCATTACTAGCCATTCCGCGAATGGTAGTCGATCTCCATTTGCCACCTTTTTGAGTTGGAACTCCGCGCTGGTTCAAGTCATCAGCAATTTTCTGTGTGCCTTTTCCAGACAAAATCTCTGCAAAGATAAAGCGGACAATTTCTGCCTGGTCCTCGTTGATGGTTAACTTCCCATCGACACTATCGTAGCCATAGGGAGGAGAGGAGATTTTATAGGTTCCATTTTGGAAACGTCTTTGTACAGACCACTTGTTATTCTCTGAAATGGAGATGGACTCACTTTCGGCCAGTCCACTTAGGATTGACAGCATGAGTTCGCTTTCCATGGAGCCTGTGTTTATATTTTCCTTCTCGAAGTAAATGAAGATGCCAAGACCAATTAGCTTTCTGACCAGCTCTAAGCAGTCTGTGGTATTTCTGGCAAAACGGCTGATGGACTTGGTTACGATAAAATCAATTTTCTTATCTTCGCAGTCAGAAATCATCCGAAGCAGTTCAGGTCGTTTTTCTTTTTTGGTTCCTGTGATTCCTTCGTCGTAGTATAGACCAGCAAACGCCCAATCAGGATTTGCTTTAATGTAAGCTTCGTAATGTTTAACCTGTGCTTCTAGGCTTAGCATCTGCTCATCAGAATCTGTAGACACTCTGCAATAAGCCGCTACACGAAGTTTTGAATGCTTTTGGTAATTATTTGAATTTTGATTGATTTTCGTTACCTTTTTCAATTTTTCACCTCCTTGTAGTGTCATATATTACCTCTGAACCGCTTTAATAGCAACGGTTTTCAGGCATAATCTGTGCTAAAGCTGGGGTGAAAGATTGACGGTTGAGTTTCGTGATTTTGTTAAACTCGAGTTCAGAAATGAGTCCTTTTTGCACCAAGTTTTCAAGTACCCTTTGTGCCCACATGTAATCAAACTCTCGTTGAAGCTGATCATGTGAAATGTTTTTTTTCTCAATTATGATTTCTGGAATTGTATCAGTGACTTTCATTTAATTTCCTCCAATCGGAGGGTAGAAGACCCTCTCACCATTCACAGGACAGAAAGAGGCTAATTGAGTAATGGAAAATAAAAAATGCCGCCAAGTGCAAGAGAAGCACCTAGCGGCATAGACTAAGTTAGTCGGTTTTGATAAAGGCATCAGTAAAGCCTGCGGCTTTTACTTTTGCTAGCATAGCATCTGCGTTGGACTTAACGCTGTAAGCCCCTACCTGAACTCTATACAGTTTTTTAGTTGGTGGAGTGGAAGGAGTAGGGACTGTCAGTAGCTTTTTAACATCAGCCCTGAAAGTATCCATACTCTTACCATGTCTAGAAAACCAGTGCCGAGGGTCTCCATGATTACTAGCGATTTTCTTTTGATAACCTTCATAGTGGCCAATGATGTCATTTTCGGTCAGACCATAGAGTTTACAAAGATGTGCACAAAGTTCTGTGGCTTGTTTGTAGACCGCTTTAAAATATGAGGTACCGGACAGATTGTCTTCACAGATTTCAAATCCGATATGACTATTGTTGGCGTCACCACCTGCATGCCAGCCTCTGTGATCCCACGGCAACGTCTGATAAGTAGCGATGGTACCATTTTTTAGCTTTCCAATAAAGGCGTGGACACAGACTTGTCTACCACTGGGTCTATGCTGGTTCCAATGATTGTTGTAATGATTCTCTCCAAGGAAGCCATCATTCGGACCAACATATCTACGAAGATATGGATTATTGGCCCCAGTACTATGGACCATGATGCCTTTGGGCTTTATTTTTCTACCCGCTTTATAACATTCATTTTCCGTAAAAATGAGTTTTTTAAGGTTCATTGATTTTCCCTCCTTCAAGACGGCCACTCATTACTTTGTTCCATCTTTATCGCCACCATCTTTTAGCTGTTCAAGAATCTCTTTAAGTTTCTCGGGTACAGGAAGTCCGATTCTTGTTGAGTTTTCAATGATGCTAATTCCTTCATTGGATAAATAGAAGAAGATAACAGCGGTTCTGATGGCACCACCATCTCCGATAATGTTCTGATCAATAATATGGGCAATGCCTACCAATGAAAAAATAACAACTTTCTTAAAAATGCCCCGAGCACCAACATCGCTGGAAAGATGCTTTTCCAAAATGGCGCACATCACTCCAAGAATATAGTCAATCACCACAAAGGCGATCAGGGCATATAAAAATCCATCGTAACCTCCGAGAAACCAGCCAAGCCAACCACCAATGGCAGCAAAGACCATTTGAATAAACGTCCAAATATCTCTCATGTAATTTCCTCGCTTTCATAAATATTTGTACATAAAATGACGCCTGAAAAAGGCGTCATAATCTGATAGAAATAGGCTTAATTAGTAAGGTGCATAATAGACATAGCCGCTGGCTTTGGCGTAAAACCCATCACCAGGAATGTACATGGCACCATCGAAAGTATCATACTGACTGGTGGTGAAGCCTGGCTGCTCAACACCCTCCCAATAGAGTCCGTCATTGGAAACGCACAGCATACTCTCTTTAAGAAGTGCAAACTTCCCCCAGTCCTCCATCCAAATGATGTTTCTTGGATTTGGGATGTTGTTGTTGGCCAGATCTCCTACCCAGGAAAGATTGGTTTCTGTAATCTGGGTGGCATCATCATTCATCACGCAGAGCTTCACATAGTAGGTGTAATCACCGCCCACATTGGTGTAATTGAACTTCATCACAAAAAGGACGTCATTCACAGACCGGATAAACATATACCGGGTGTCGTTCACATCCTCAGGTATAGTCGTGGTCCAAAGACCTGGACTGGCTGAGCTAGCTATTGCTATGGATTTATCTCCACCAACCACACCAACAAAGTTTCCTTTATGAGTAGTCAGGTATTTAAATATTGGGACGGAGGTACCATCAGATCCAACCAAGGTCCATGCGGTTCTTTCCTGTAATGAATCAAAGCTGTAATAGACCGGCGATTTATAATACCACCAACTGACAATACCGGAGCCCCTGGCCATATCATAAGCTCCACAAGTCATGGCGTTATAAGCACCCGGACAGTAACCCGCATTATGCCATGTTATGCCGTCAAAGGATGCAATGACATTGGCAAGGCCCACAATCTTAGCAATAAATACACCATCCGCAGCATGGAGGATCTCTGGCTGGCCATAGCTCCACCAAGGAACGCTGACAACGGTCCACTGCTTTGTGGTCTTGTTCCAGTAGGACATATAGGGTGTCTTAGCATAATAAACTGCGATCTGCGCGTTGCCATTATCATAGACGTTAATCTGCTTCTCACTGCCATATTGGGTATAGCCAAAGTTGTTATAGTACTTCTTGGACCAGCTCAGAGTTGGGATGGTGAAGAGAACCTCACCACGTCCTCCAAAGGCTGTCCATATGGCCAGTGTGTTATTAAAAATATGATCATAGCTCATGGATTCAGCCCTCCTTTAAGCTTTTGTTACGCTGGTAATTCTGCCACCGCTATCCACGGTGTAGTTATATGTTGCTGTTGTTCCGTCGGCATATTCGATATAAAAACTCATCATATCCACGGTAAGAGTGGAGACTTCCTTTAAGAGTAGCTCCGAGAAAATGTTATCCAGGGTGATACTTGTAATCCTTCCGCCACTGTCAGTGGTGTATTGATACTGAGCGTGATATTGATGAGTATCACCTTTCTCTACGGTGTAGGTCACATCAATGGTGGTTTCATTCACCACCAGATTGGAAACGATAGTATAGGATACCCCAAGGTCATTAACCTGGCTTTGAATATCGTCTACAGAACTTCCCACATTATTTAAGGAACTCTCAATCCGATAAAAAGTATCTGAAATGCTCGGTCTGTATCTTCCGACCTCCACACGAATGTTGTATCGGTAAAATGGATTGTATTCCAAGGAGATGATCCTTGTCTTCACATTAATACCTAAAGGGTAGAAGATGATGTGCACATTATCGCCTACAGCCAAATCCATCAGCTTGAAAAAGGAAATATCGTAGGATGAAGCATTCTCCCTGGAATCATGAGATACAGCCACATTTGTATTCTTTTAGGGGACATTTCTCATCTTTTATCTCTTTTCTTCTATTTGCAAATAAAATTTATAAAATTACAACTTATGTTGGAAACTAATTGAATAAATTGTAAATATATGTAATAATAAAACCAAATAGATATTCCTGTTTGAGAATAAAAAAGAGGGTGAATCTCATGCCAAGAACCGCAAGACGTAAAGACCCAGAACTCCCACACCACGTCATGTGCAGAAGCATCAGTGAAATCAGACTCTTCAGAAACGACAACGATAAAATAAAATACCTCCAACTAATGGCACTCTACTGCCAAAAATTCGAGTGCAAAGTTTTAGCCTACTGCCTAATGGACACCCATGTCCACATTCAACTAGATCCTAAGGGCTACGATATCTCCAAATTCATGCATGGCTTAAACCTTTGTTACGCTCAGTATTACAATCGAAAGTACCGACGTCACGGTCATGTCTTTCAAAACAGATTTCTTAATAAGGTAATCGATGTAGACGAATACAATCTAGCGGTCTCCGCATACATACACAACAACCCAAAAGATTTATCCGACTATTACGACCGTATCGATGAATATTACTTCTCATCCTACGGCATCTACCTAGACAAACATCCTGATGATTTTGGCTTAATAGACACAGACTTTATCTTGTCTCAGTTTGGCAAGAGCCCTAAGTTAGCTCAGAAAGTATATGCAGAGTTTGTAACCTCCTGCAACAAGGTTATTCAAAAAGAGAAACTTTTCGACATCATAGAAAAATTTGTCTCCACTGAACCCTACGAATACCGTAGCGAACGATATATCTACTACCGAGAACTAAAAGCAAATCAAGTCATAGAAATAGTAGCAAAAACCTTTAACATAAATAATCCAGAGTTTATAAAGATTAAGTATAGTCATAGCATCACAGATTTTAAAGCAGTATCAATATTTTTAATGAGATGCCTCTGTAATTATAGTTATAAAGAGATCTGTAAGGAAATCGGCAATCTTACCCTATCTCAAGTAGCTAAACTTAACCGAAAAGGTTTTGAGCTGATACAAAGTGATCCAAAGTATCAAAGCCTGCTACCAGACCTACTTGAGAAAATTAAGGTAGCCTAACCGCCTATTAAGAGTAATCAATATAATTTGAGACCACTATAAGATGGTCTTAGAGCTATGTAACAATTTCTAAAAATTCCCTATATAATGCTTATCAAAACTAGTTAGGCACTATTTTTTTGCCCAAAAATCTTCATTTAAAGAAACCAAATGTACTATTTCGTCTCTAAACTGCCAAAAGTACAGACATGTCCCCTAGTTATATATATAGTTTATCAAAACTAAGCAGCGTTCCATGGTCTACATTATCTGATATATGTTCAGGTAAGACAGACCTTAATAGATGCAGTGTAAAAACACTTTCCAAACTATCTAAAGTACTCGAGATACCTATTGAAGATATTATTAAACTAGAAATAGGAACAAAAGAGGATATAGATGATGGAAAGCCTCAAGATAAATCTTATTTAGAAACAAATTTATCGGAGACTTTAGATAAATCATTAAGAGCCTATGTTCAAGGTGAAAAAGAAGAAGTGCTCCACTTGGATTGCCTATGGAACGAGCTCTATGGTTCAATTAATGCAGACCTTTGGGCAGGCTATATTACAGAGGAGCAAGCAAGTTATTTAAGAAAAGAATATCTCTATGGAGAAACACAGGAGGATTTAGATGATTGATTTTACATCATGTGAGATAAATAAATTTAAAGCTTATGGTGGTGCAAACGGAAATAAAATCAATATCCTTTATGAAGGTAAAAGTTATATGCTAAAATTTCCACCTGTACCCAGCAGAAACAAGTTGATGAGTTATACAAATGGATGTATTAGTGAATATCTTGCCTGTAAGATATTTAGAGCCATTGGAATTAACACACAGGAAACTATATTGGGAACCTATACTGATAAGCGTGGCAAAGAAAAAATAGTAGTTGCTTGCAAAGATTTTACAACTGATGGGAAGAAACTAATGGAGTTTGCTCACTTAAAAAACACCTGTGTTGATAGTGAACAAAGTGGATATGGAAAGGAACTTTCATCCATTATGAAGGCAATAGACGAACAAACCCTGCTACCATCAAGTGAGATTCGTTCGTTCTTTTGGGATATGTTTATAGTAGATGCATTGCTTGGAAATTTTGATAGACATAATGGGAACTGGGGATTACTGATAGATGAAAAATTAAAAACTGTGGAAATAGCTCCAGTTTATGATTGTGGTTCTTGCCT
>NZ_CALNCS010000081.1 GCF_937875145.1 Alkalibaculum bacchi
TAGACCTAGCAACAGAATCACAAGGGTGGCTAACTTAAACTTGAAATTTGCGATTTAAAAAACATAGCGAATATGATAATATTAACATAAAGAGGAGGTTAAACATGGATTATAAAATTGTTGTAGCAAGTAGTTGTGACTTTGACGAAAAGTATGGAAGGGAGATACATCATTCAAAAGTACCTTTTACAATTAATATAGATGGAGCAGATTATGTAGATGATGAGAGTTTTACAGGTGAGAAGATTATTCGAAAGATGAAAGAATCGATTAACGCTATAAAAACAGCGTGTCCTTCTCCTAATGAGTTCTTAGAAAAGTATAAGGGCGATGAAAATATCTTTGTAGTGACAATTTCATCTAAATTAAGTGGCACGTACAATAGTGCTATGACCGCAAAGAAGATGTACATGGAACAATTTGAAGATAAGGCAATACATGTCTTTGACTCTTTAACTGCTGCTATTGGGGAGACCATGATCGCTATAAAAATTAAAGAGTTAATTGATGAAGGGAATGGAGTAAAGGATATTGTTTCAAAGGTGGAGCAGTATATATCTGAATTAAAGACAATATTTGTCCTAGATAGTTTAGATAATCTGATGAAGAATGGTCGATTAAGTAAATTAAAAGGAAGATTTGCACAATTTCTTCATATAAAGCCCATACTCTCAGAAGATGGCAATGGTGAAATCAAAATGATTGATCAAAGTAGAGGATCTAAAGGAGCTTTAAAGAAATTAGTTGATCAAATAGAAAAACAAGGTGTTGTTAGTGAGAATAAGAAGTTGGGAATTGCTCATTGCAATGCTTTAGAAAGAGCTTTATATGTGAAGAAGCTCATTGAAGAAAAATACAATTTTAAAGAGATTATCATTACAGAAACCAATGGCTTAAGTGCAGTTTATGCAGATGAAGGTGGTATTATCATTGCATATTAATAGTTCTAAAATGTACGTTCTATGTTCTAAGTAAAAGCATTATAGTCACCAAAGGTGACTATAATGACATAGAACATAGAACATAGAACGTAGAACTTATTCATCAGTGGGTTTATCAGGATTTTTTCTACCAATATAAGGACTGTATTCTATGACCATGTTGTGAATAGAATCGATATGGTCTAATAGTTTTCCTAAACCATTAATCGTTGAGTACTCTGGGGAAGGAACTATTGAGGCCTGTATGCCTAGTTTCTGGTAAAGCAATTTGTCTAAGTTTCTTAGTTGGGCACCTCCGCCTGTTAACATAACGCCATTAGAAAGAATATCTGCTACACTTTCTGCAGGACAGCTTTCTATAACCGATTTAATACTAGAACATATCTTTTCAATAGGGATTCTAATTGCTTCATAAATTTCTTGATTGCTCATATTGAGATTAATGGGAAGTCCACTTGCCAAATCTTGACCTATGATTTCCATAAACTGTTCTTTTTCGATGATTACATTTGCCAATTGAATCTTTAAATGTTCAGCAGTTAATTCGCCAATTTCCACATTATATTCTTTTTTAATGTATTGGATAATGGCTAGATCAATATCATTACTACCTACTTTAATAGATTCTTCAGCTAGAATACCACCTAAAGCAATAGCGGCAATATCTGTTGTGCCCCCACCTATATCTACTATAAAGGATACTTTAGGTTTGAAGATATCTTCTCCTAAGCTGACAGCATCTGCAATCACATCCTTAACGAGTACTACTTTTTTTGCCCCTGATTCGTGAATAACTTCTTCAATGCCCCTGCTTTCTACTTGAGTGATCATACTTGGGACACCTACGAGGACATAAGCCTTTGCGAAGGCCTTAGAAAAGCGATTGCCCTCTTTAGTGTAATCAATCATCATTTTTAACATTCGAATAGCAATATCAAATTTATCGATACTACCGTATTTTAAAGGTCTTATGACGCTGATATTTGTAGGAGTCTTTCCAGTCATTTGTTGAGCTTCGTTCCCTACGGTTAATACTTTGTTAATATTATTGTCTATTGCCACTACAGAAGGTTCTTGAAAAATAACTCCCTTTTCTTTTGAATAGATTAATGTATTAGATGTGCCAAAGTCTATTGCGATAAGTTTATTCATATGGATTCTTTCCTTTCGAAAAAATAGCAGTGCTATTATTCTTCCAATATTCAAAAATTCTATTTACGAAACCAGCAGATTGGCTCGCAAAAGTTATGACATATTTTGTGCTTGCACAAAAAAATGTTGTAACTTTTATGAGCAAGTGCAAACGACTGAGACTGCAAAGCAGTCGAAGTAATCTGCGGCGAAGAAAGTAGAAATAAAATAAAGCAAGAGAAATAAGAAGAGAGTCAAATACGAAACCAGCAGATTAGCTCGCAAAAGTAGAGTAAAAACAATGTTTATATAGGAATTTGTGATATAATAATTTATATTTATATAAGGGAGATATGAGATGATTTGCGGAACAGGTATTGATATCATTGAAATAGATCGAATTAGAAGGGCTGTTGAAAGACATCCTAATTTTTTATATAAGCACTTTACCGAGGTGGAGAATCTTTACTTTGTGTCTAAAAAAAATAATCCTCAATCTATAGCTGGATATTTTGCAACAAAAGAGGCGGTTAGCAAAGCACTTGGCACAGGTTTTCAATTTTTTCGGTTTATAGATATTGAAATAATAAAAGATTCTTTTAATAAGCCTTCTATAAATTTATATGGCAATGCAAAAAAAATTGCTCAGGAAAAGAATATTGTCAATATTTTATTATCCATTTCTCATTGCAAAGAATATGCTGTTGCCAATGCTATCGCTATAGCAGAAAGGTTGGGATAAATTGAAAATCTTATCTACTAATGAAATGAAAAGAGCGGACGCTTTTACTTGTCAACTTAAGGGGATTACATCTACAGAGTTGATGGAGGAAGCTGGAACAAGGCTTTATCATTGTATTCTAGAGGAAAGAGAGCTTAGTTTAAATCAGGACAAGATTGTCGTACTTTCTGGTGTGGGAAACAATGGAGGGGATGGATTGGTTATTGCCCGCCATCTTCTTAAGGATGGATTTGATATCAATGTAATCCTAATTGGAAATCTATCGGCTATGACTGTAGAAACAAAGGCGAATTTAGACAGGCTTATTACATTAAATGCAAAGATTTTTTATTACAAAGACGAAGAATTTTATTCTGAATTTGAAAGAATTATCGATAAGTCTACATTAATTGTAGATGGAATCTTTGGTATTGGCTTAAATAAAGAAATTAGAGGAGTTTTTCAAAGAATCATTGAAAAAGTTAATCAAAGTACTGCATATGTGGCGAGTATTGATATTCCATCTGGATTAACAGGGGATAATGGTAGAATAGCTGAAACTTGTATAAAAGCAGACCTGACTATGATCGTAAACAATTATAAAATAGGTAATTTATTAAATGATGCTAAAGATGTTCAAGGAAAAAAGATTTTATTGGATATTGGTATTGTAGAAGATGAAAACAAGTCTAATAAATACTACCTAGACTCTTCCAATTTGTTACCAATGCCAAAGAGAAAAAACAACAGCCATAAATACAATTATGGCAGTGTACTAGTTCTCGGTGGTAGCGAATCGATGACAGGAGCACCTATTATGAGTGCATATTCTGCTTTGCGTACAGGCTCTGGTTTATCGACCATTGGAATCCTAAGTAAATACATTCACAGAATGAATAATATCCATCCAGAAATCATGATAAGAACTTATGAGGGAGAAGACGAACTTCTAGAGTTACTGGTTAAAAAAGCTGCTATTGCTTTTGGTCCAGGCTTAGGGAGAAAGGATTCCTATGGGCAATTGTTAGAGATTTTAATAGAAAAAAAGATTCCTATGGTAATCGATGCAGACGGAATTTATTATCTTCAAGCCATCCTACAAGAGGGAAAAGATTATAGCCATATAATCATTACACCTCATGCAGGTGAATGTTCAAATTTATTAAAAGTAAGCTGCGATGAGATTGCCAATGATTCTGTAACGTATGTGCAAGAGCTAGCAGATCGATTTGGAATGACTGTTGTCTTAAAAGGTCCTTGTACGATTATAGGTAACAGAGAAGAAATTTATTTTTGTGAACAAGGAAACCCTGGAATGGCGACAGCAGGGATGGGAGACGTACTTACGGGAATCATTACAAGTTTAGCTGGTCAAGGTTTTTCCCCTCTTGAGTCTGCTAAAACAGGCGTATATCTTCATTCTTTGTGCGGAGATTTATGTGCTAAAGATCTAGGACAATACTCTATGCTTTCTACTGATTTGTTAAAGTATTTACCTTTAGCTATAAACACATTATTACCAAGAGAATGACCAAAGTCTATAAAATAGCCGCTAGGAAAGGAAGCCGAAAGTAACCCAAGGAATGCATAAGCACTAGCGGCTAATAGCTGATGATTAGGATTATATAAGAAAGTTGAGTGGTGTAGATGAGCAAATTTTGGAGTGAGTTAGCAAAGAGGTTAGACCCTTATACTCCTGGAGAGCAGCCTCAAGATAAAAAGTATATTAAATTAAACACAAATGAAAATCCATATGGACCATCCCCTAACGTACTTGAAGCTCTAAAGAATGGAGCAAATGATAATTTGAAATTATATCCAGATCCTAATGGCGATGAGCTTAGAAAAACCATTGCAGATTATTATGGATTAAAGGACAATCAAATCTTTCTTGGAAATGGATCCGATGAAGTTCTAGCCTTTTCCTTTATGGCTTTTTTTAACCCAAATGAACCAATCCTTTTTCCAGATATCACTTATAGCTTTTATAAGGTATACTCCAATATATACAATATTCCTTATGAAGAAGTGAAACTAAGGAAAGATTTTTCTGTTCCAATAAATAAACTGCATCATTCAAAGGGTGGCGTGATTCTTCCTAATCCTAATGCGCCTACGGGCATATGCCTATCTCTAAAAAGCATCGAAGAGATACTACAATTTAATAAAGAAAAGATAGTGATAATTGACGAAGCCTATATTGATTTTGGTGGAAATAGCGCAGTAGAGTTCATTGATCAATATCCAAATCTTTTGGTAGTGCAAACCTTGTCCAAATCCAGATCTTTAGCAGGTCTTCGAGTGGGTTTTGCTTTAGGTCATAAAGATTTGATTTTAGCATTAAATCATGTAAAAAATTCTATCAATTCTTATCCCCTTGATCGCCTAGCATTATGTGGGGCGGTGCAGGCTATAAAGGACGAAGAATATTTTCAAGAAACAAAAAATAAAATTATAGAAACACGAGAAAAAGTAAGTCAAGACCTAAAAAGCATGGGTTTTCTAGTAATCCCATCTTTAACAAATTTTATTTTTATGAGTCATACTAAAATACAGGCAAAAGAATTGCTTTGTTCTTTAAGAGAGCGGGGCATATTAGTAAGACATTTTAATCATGCTAGAATTGACAATCACCTAAGAGTTACAATAGGTAGTGAAGAAGAAATGAATACTTTTATCCATATTTTACGAGAAATTATCCCTGCCTAAGTCTTATAAGGTAAACAAAGTCCTTCCACTGGAATATATTAATAGGAAATGATATACCCAATGAAAGGATGAATAAAGTGGATAAGAAAAGAACTTTAAATTTATATGGACTTGGTTGTACTCCAGCCATGGGAAGAGTGATTAGTGCCGTAGAAACGATGTCCTATGATGAAATCCTAATCGTCAATTGTGATACCTTTTGTGTGTCCGGGAAAATTAGGCGAATGTGTATGGAAAAAAACTACCATTTAGAAATATACAGGATAGATAAGAATATCATGAGATATATTATTTCATTTTACAATGAACAATACAATATATGATGTTATTATCGTAGGTGGAGGTCCAGCAGGTTTAACCACAGGAATATACTGTGGTCGAAGCGAACTAAAGGTACTTATTATAGAAGAAGATCTTATTGGCGGGTTAGCCAATAAGAGTTATCACATTGGAAATTATCCTGGATTTCCTCTCGGAGTCAATGGCATCGATTTAATGGATGAGTTCTATGAGCAAGCCCTTCATTCTAATGTACAATTTCAATATGAGTCTGTGCAATGTTTGCATATGAATGAACCAATCAAACTAGTCGAGACCAATAACAATGCCTACAAGACGTATGCAGTGATTTTAGCTACAGGTGGTCGGCCTAAAAGAGTTGGAGCTATTAATGAAGAATATTTTATTGGGAAAGGTATCTCCTTTTGCACCGTTTGTGATGGTGCGGAGACAAAGGGTAAAAAAGTACTGGTAATTGGAACAGGAGACAGTGCAATAGATCAATCTACTTTTCTTGCACAATTTGCAGATTCTGTCGTGATTTCTAGTACCAATCCCGTAGGTCAAACGGATTGTAGTGATAAAGATAAATTTAAAATGTTGCCAAAGGACAAAATCCAATTCCTTTGGAATACAAGAGTATATAAATTTTTAGGAGAAGATCATTTAACTAAAGCAATATTGCAAGATCAAAAGACAAAAGAGTATTTTGAAATGGTCTGCGAGTACTGTTTTGAATTTATCGGATTCACACCAAATACTCACTTAGTTAAAGATTTCGTCCATGTAGATAAAGAAGATGGAATCATTACAAATGAGAAAATGGAAACATCCTGTTCAGGTCTATACGCTATAGGCGATGTAAGAAAAAAAGTGCTCAAACAACTAACGACAGCAACAGCCGATGGAGCTATTGCAGGGAATGAAGTGAGGAAGTATGTGGAGAAGCTAAAAAGAGGCGGTCAGTAAAAGCTAAAAGCCGCCAATGGTGGCATAAGCTTTACTTAAAACTTGGGTTGGTAAGTGTTTAGACAGGAAAACGTAAAAGGGGAAAGTATCTTTTTTCTTTCCGCTTTCCACAAACTTTTTTCAACGGTTTATTGCGTAAAAACACATAAAAGTTTAATATAAAAAGCAAGCACATATTAACCAAAGAAGAGGTGAAAGGCATGCATGATAAAGGTTATGTTCGGATAGCTACAGTTACACCCAAACTAAAAGTAGCAGATTGTGAATACAATAAACTCCAAATCATTCAAACGGTTGAAGAAGTAATTAAAAAGGATGTGGAGGTTGTGGTATACCCAGAACTATGTATATCAGGGTATACTTGTGGAGATTTGTTTTATCAGGATATTTTGCTAAATAAAGTGGAGGAATCCATAGGAGAGATTTGTGATTTTCTTTCCCCACATCCGCTGATGGTGGTTATTGGCGCTCCAGTACGAGTAAAAACTCAAATTTATAATTGTGCTATTGTCATCAATAAGGGTAAACTATTAGCCATAGTACCTAAGAAGTACTTGCCTAATTCTGATGAATTTTATGAAAAAAGATGGTTTGCAAGTGGATTCAATATAGATAGTAATGAAAAGATTTCTTATTGTGAGCAAGATGTGTTGTTTGGTTGTGATGTGTTGTTTCAACACGATACTTATAAGCCGCTGATTGTAGGCGTTGAAATTTGTGAAGATTTATGGGCTCCTATACCACCAAGCAGTTATTATTGCCAGGCAGGTGCGACTCTTATACTAAATCCATCGACGAGCAATGAGGCAGTTGGAAAAAGCGAATACAGAAGAACACTAGTTGAGCAACAATCGGCAAGGGGCATTTTAGCTTACGCCTATGTATCAAGTGGGTTTGGAGAATCTACTACGGATTTAGTTTTTGGTGGACATGGACTTATATGCGAAAGTGGCGTCCTCTTAGAGGAAAGTGAGAGATTTCGTTATGAATCAAATATAAGCATTGCCGATATCGATATAGATAAAATCAACCATGATCGTTTAAAAGCTACGCATCTAAGAGAACACTTGAGAAATAAGGAAGAATACTACGATTTTATTTCCTTTACTACAAAAGATGTACAACATGAACTAATGCGCAAAGTTCAAGCTCATCCTTTCATACCAAGTGGCCAGCAGGCTAGAAATACAACCTGTCAAGAAATCTTTAATATTCAAACGATGGCATTAGGAAAAAGGGCAACTCATATAGGCTTACCTACAATGGTAGTAGGGATATCAGGCGGGTTGGATTCCACTCTTGCCTTGCTAGTATGCGCTAAAACCTGTGATCAGTTGAAGATTGACCGCAAAAATATTTTAGCAGTGACTATGCCTGGTTTTGGCACTACAGATCGAACCTATAATAACGCTATTGCACTCATGAAAAAATTGCATGTATCCATAAAAGAAATTTCCATTAAAGATGCCTGCATCCAGCACTTTAAAGACATTGAACACAGTTTAGATCAACAAGATGTTACTTATGAGAATGCACAAGCTCGTGAAAGAACACAAATACTAATGGATTTAGCGAATAAAAACGGTGGTATTGTCATTGGTACAGGAGATCTCTCTGAATTAGCTCTTGGTTGGGCAACTTATAACGGAGACCATATGTCT
>NZ_CALNCS010000082.1 GCF_937875145.1 Alkalibaculum bacchi
AGTCTACACCTTCTAATTCACTTAATTCTTTGCTTAATGGTACGATTTTTTCACCATTTGCGGCTTTTACTATATAAGATTCAGGCAAAGGATTGTCTTCTTCTAATCCTTCTAGAATTTTTTGATATTGATTTAACCCTTCTGCCATGTTTTTTAATGCATCTTCTTTTGTTTCAAAGGTAAAACTCTCTATATTAGAATTAGAATCAAAAGCATTTTCGAGAGAATCTTTTTGGCTCTCTGTTATATCTTCTTTTAAAAATACCTTTAACTCCAATTGATCTTCCATCTCATTCGTAATATATTCTATATTAAAGGCTAAAATTAAGAAGATTCCAAGTATGACCAAGGCTGCTAAAACCGAAATAACCGATGCTATACTCATTAAGGAATTTTTCTTAATGCTCATAAAGCAGTCTCTAAAGAAATACCGAAAGGTATTAATCTTCATTTGGGTACCCACCTCTTCCGTCTTTAATAATCTTTCCGCCACTTAAGGCTATTACCCTTTTTTGCATATGATTTACAATTTCTTTATCGTGGGTTGCCATAATAATTGTAGTACCTTGATTGTTGATATTTTCTAATATATGCAGAATGTCTTTTGATGTGTTCGGATCTAAATTTCCAGTAGGTTCATCGCAAATGATAAAATCAGGCTTATTGACAATTGCCCTAGCTATTCCAACTCTCTGTTGCTCTCCACCTGATAATTGATCTGGAAAATAATCTGCTCTATGAGACAAGCCAACTAATGCTAAAACCTCATTAACTCTCTCCTTAATTTCAGAAGAGCTCTTTTCAACGATTTCCATTGCAAAAGCTACATTTCCATAAACTGTTTTTTCTGAAAGCAATCGAAAATCTTGAAATACAATCCCCAATTTTCTTCTATAATAAGGAATATCTCTTTTTTTCATCTGTGTGATGTTTCGAGCGTCAATTTTGATTTGACCAAGAGAAGGTTCCAATTCTTTCAACAATAACTTTATAAACGTGGATTTTCCTGCACCACTTTTACCGACAACAAATACAAATTCCCCTGTACCGATCTCTAGATTTACATCTGAGAGGGCAATGTGTTTCGTCTTGTCATAGGTAACACTTACATCTTTTAACTCAATCAAAAAATTACCTCCAAGATGATTTGTCTACTTGTAAACTATTTGTAATAGACACATTATATCAAACTCTGCAAAATAATTAAACCCCTTTAACAAAATTCCTATAATTTTATTTTTGAGACCCTAAATTTAACAAGATTTTACTTTTATATTCATAATTCTCATACTAAAAATCTATTTTTCCTACATTTAATTATATGGTATTATGACTATAATCAAGAATGTAAATAAATTGTAATAACTAAATGAAAGAGGCCTGAACATGAAAATCATATTAACTACTCTAAACTCTAAATACATCCATACTAGTTTATCCATCCGGGCTTTGCATTCAAACTCCATACCTAAAGGAGTTCAATCCTTATTAAAAGAATATACCATTAATGATCAACTAGATCATATACTCAGCGATTTATATCGTTGCAAAGGAGATATCTACGGCTTTTCTTGTTATATTTGGAATATAGAAGAAACCTTAAAAATCGTAGACAGTCTAAAAAAAATTCTTCCCACTGCCCTTATCGTACTAGGCGGACCAGAAGTGTCTTTTGATGGAAAAGAAGTATTAAATCACTCCTGTGCTGATATTGTTGTAAAAGGAGAAGGAGAGATCACCTTTAAAGAGCTATTATCTAAATATCAAAATGGAGAAGATTATTACAACACAGATGGCATAGTCTATAAAAAAGACCAAATGATCCATGAAATAAGAGATCGACTTCCTTTACAAGATATGGATCAATTGCATTTTGCCTATGAAAAAGAAGATATGGGCAAATATAAAAATCAAATCTTGTATTATGAGGGAAGTAGGGGGTGTCCTTTTTCTTGCAGCTATTGTCTGTCTTCAGTAGATAAAACCGTGCGGCTCCATTCTATTGAACGAATAAAAAGAGATTTGAAATTCTTTCTAAATCACAATGTAAAACAAGTGAAGTTTGTAGATCGAACTTTTAACTGTAATGTTTCTTGGTCAAAAGATATTATTTCCTTTCTTATACAAAACAATAATGGACACACAAACTTTCACTTTGAGATGGCAGCAGATCTATTAGATGACGAGATTATAACATTACTAAATACTGCCCCTGTAGGATTGTTTCAATTAGAAGTTGGCATTCAATCTGTCAACGAATCTACTTTAGTATCCATACAAAGAGCCACCAGCATTGAAAAAATCGAAGAAAATATACGTAAGCTTCAATCCAGTCACAATATGCATATACATTTAGACCTTATTGCAGGGTTGCCAGAAGAAGACTTTGATACCTTTGCACATTCATTTGATCGAGTTTATGCCATGAAAGCTGATATGCTCCAGCTGGGCTTTCTTAAAGTACTAAAGGGTTCGCCTATTCACTTGCAAAGGGACAAATACCACCTAAAACACACTGCAAATCCACCTTATGAAATCTTGTCCAATGATTTTATAAGCTATGACGAGATCATATGCCTAAAAAAAATCGAAAGTCTCGTAGATAGGTACAATAATAGCGGTAACTTCCAAAATACCTTAGATTATATCATCTTTCAAAGAGGGAAAGCCCCTTTTCGTTTTTTTCAGGAATTTGTAAACGATTGGGAAGAAAAAAAATTATTTGACGTGTCTCATAACAAGGATAGACTCTATGAAATCTTGCTCGATTTTGCTTATACTTTACAAGAAAATCAAGACTTCATAAAAGAATTAGTAAAACTAGATTATTTAATGTACAACAAGCTAACCCTCCCAACGTTTATAACATCCACATCACCAAGAAAAGAAGAAGTCTTTGACTTGCTAAAAGACCCTAATTTTAAAGCAAAATACCTTCCAAACAAAGTAGAAACGCCAGCCAAAAAGTTGTATAAGGAGGTTCATATAGAAACCTTTAAATACGACATTACAAACCCAATTACTCCCATAAAGCGAGATACTGTACTTTTGTTTCATAAGGCTACAAAACCGATGCTGCGACAAGTAAATGAATTTAAGATGATAAAGTAGTAAGCAAAAACACACCTCGCCTTTAGGCGAGGTAATGAAAGATTGGACGAGGCCTGTTTTCCCGTCCAACTAAACCATAAACCCATTACTCGCTATCCGTCCAATATACCCAGACAACACTTCTAAGCCATATCTTTCTTCAATGGTGATATGGTGAATAATCAATAAGAATAGGTTTTTTTCACAATGCTTTTCCAACTCTCCTAAGACTTGTAAGAAAAGAACGGCAATATTGCTCAATTCCCGCAAAATTTTATTGCAATCTGTGCACAATTCATAGACTAATTTTGAATGTCGCGTTCCATAAAGGGCTCTGTCTTCTAGTTGTTCTAATTGAGGTATGGTTTTTTGAATATTTTCATATACCCTATTTAATCCCACAACTATATTGTCTACCTCTTTCAAATTTTCCTGCTCCTGCAATAATTCGTTTACCATCACTACATGTTCAACACAGTTGCTTAAGTAATAAGACTCTTCTTTAACAATATGTACGACAAAATTTATTATTGGAATTTGATTTGCCAATAGAAACACTCCCCCTCTGCCTTATTACTATATTATTATGTTCAGAATTTAGAATTGTTCCTTTTTAGCAATGCTTACCATCTATTGATTTACATTGTTAATATTGATAAAATAAAACTAAATATGACAAAAGGGGAAACTAGTGTGAAATTAGTGAAAAACTTAGGAACTTATTGCATGATCATGATTTTCGTCATGACTCTTACATCTTCCTTTCTAGTAAGCAGTGAAGATGTAAGCAAAATTGGAGACGTAAGACTTAAAGAAGAAAAAATGAAGAAGGTCTTTTACAGCTCATCAAGTAAAATGGATGGAAATACGCAAGTGGCTAAAAAAGAAGAAAAGAAAGAAAAAGAAGATTCTCAACCCTCCACTTCAACTTCAGGAGAAGTAGCGTATGAAGGTTTATACGAAAATAAACCTTCAGTCAATGAAGCTGGTTACACATTAGGTGATTCCTCAGAGGAAATCCTAGCTTATCAAAAGCTTCTCTACTATTTAGACTACTTACAAGCCTTACCTGAAGGACAGTATAAGGGAATTCCTGGAGGCAATTTTGAGAAGACTACAGAAACCGCGGTAAAGGAGTATCAGACAAAAGAAAAATTACAAGCGACGGGTACTTTGGATAAAGAAACTCAAGGGTCCTTAATCTCAAAACCAATTGAATTTAAAGTCGGAAAATCTGGAGATGAGATTCAAAGTTATCAACTTATTCTTTACTATCTTGATTACATAAAAGAGTATCCAAAAGGAAACTTTGATAATCTTACTGAAACAGCTGTAAAAAGCTATCAAGAAGATCGAAAGCTTGACGATACAGGGATACTAACTCAAGAGACTCAAAAATCCTTAAAATCTGAAGCCCTTGAATACTTGGCTCATTTAAAATATAGAAATTGTCACC
>NZ_CALNCS010000083.1 GCF_937875145.1 Alkalibaculum bacchi
TATATGTTTTATAATATATTAATACTATATTTTCCTAATGTCAATAAAAAACGTATTATTTCGATAAGTTTAATTTGTGATAATTATACTTTCAATAAATATACAAGATAAAAAAAGTAGGGTATATTATTAATTGAAAATATAATTATTACAAATTAAACT
Organism: Alkalibaculum bacchi; assembly: GCF_937875145.1. GTDB lineage: Bacteria > Bacillota > Clostridia > Eubacteriales > Alkalibacteraceae > Alkalibaculum > Alkalibaculum bacchi_A. The sequence continues at coordinate 163 of NZ_CALNCS010000083.1, forward strand.
TATCTAAATAATACGTTTTTTATTGACATTAGAAAAATATAGTATTAATATATTATAAAACATATATATTTACTACGTTAAGGAGGCAACATGAAATGAGTTCACACGAACACAACCACGGTCACCACCATCATCACCACCACAACGATTTCCACGACTATAATGAGGCTATCAAAGAATATAAGAAAACCTTTCCTTCTAAGGAAGATGTCTTAGAACACACACCTGATCCAGCTGTAAAAGAACTTATTCATAATATGGAGAAAGTCGGACTTGAAACAGTATTTGATCGTTTCGATGCCCAAAAACCTCACTGTACTTTTGGTATGGCCGGAATTTGCTGCAAAAACTGTAATATTGGACCTTGTAGAATTACAAAAAAAAGCCCTAGGGGTGTCTGCGGCGCCGATGCCGATCTAATTGTATCTCGTAATTTACTTCGATGGGTAGCAAGTGGAGTTGCTGGTCATGGATATAGAGGTAGAGAAAGCATGCTTGCCTTAAAATGGGTTGGAGAAGGAAAGTTAAACTTGCCAATTCTAGGACCTGAAAAACTTAAAAAATCAGCTACTACACTCGGCATTGATATCGAAGGAAAGTCCATTAAAGAGCTTGCTGTTCTCGTTGCAGATATTTTACTTGAAGATTTATCTAGAACTGTTCCAGATAAGCACAAGACTATGCATGCCTTTGCTACTCCAGAAAGAGTAAAAGTTTGGAAGGAGTTAGATATTCTCCCTATTAGCGCATATCACGAAATAACAGACGCACTACATAGAACAACTACAGGCACTGATAGCGACTGGAAAAACATCATGCAGCAATTATCTCGATGTGGCCTTGCATTCTCATGGTCCAGCGTACTAGCTTCTTCTATTGCCATAGATAGCTTGTTTGGTTTGCCAGTGAGAAGTACGGTAAAATGTAATGTTGGAGCATTAAAAGAAGGATATGTAAATATCGCCCTTCACGGTCACTCTCCTCTTCTCGTCAGCGAGATCGTAAGACTAGGAAAAACAGAGGAATTTGATGCTTTAGCAAAAAAACATGGAGCTAAAGGAATACAGTTTTACGGTATTTGCTGTTCTGGTTTGTCTTCTATGTATCGATACGGAGGAGTCATTCCACTTTCTAATGCCATCGGTGCCGAATTAATCGTGGGAACAGGTGCCCTTGACCTTTGGGTTGCTGACGTTCAAGATGTATTCCCTGCTATTATGGAAGTTGCAAATTGCTTCAAAACTGTAGTAGTAACTACAAGCGATTCTGCAAGATTGCCTGGTGCGGAGCATTATGCTTATGACCATGAGCACTCTAATATTGCTCAAACGGAAAATTTAGCTAAAAAAATCCTTACTCGTGCTATTGTAAGCTTTGCAAATAGGAGAGATATACCTGTAACGATTCCTCAGTATGAAGTCAATGCAGAAGTTGGATTTTCTCTTGAAAATATCATAAAACAATTTGGCAGTATTGAACCTATCGCACAAGCTTTAAAGACAGGAAAAATCAAGGGAATTATTAATCTAGTAGGCTGTAATAATCCTAGAGTTTTATATGAAAAAGCGATTACAGATATTACATCAAAGCTAATAAAGGAAAATATTCTCGTTCTTACAAATGGATGCGCATCCTTCCCACTTCTAAAATTAGGATACTGTAATAAATCCGCTTTAGAACATACAGGTAGCCAGCTAAAAGAATTTTTAGGATCAGACCTTCCACCTGTATGGCATATGGGAGAATGTCTTGATAATGCAAGAGCTTCTGCGCTTTTTAGAGCCCTAGCAGATGCTTGTGGAAAAGACTTAAAGGATATGCCATTTGCCTTTGCAAGCCCTGAATGGTCAAACGAAAAAGGCGTTGCAGCTGCATTAAGCTTCCGTTTACTAGGGATTAATTCCTACCATTGTGTAGAGCCTCCTGTACAAGGATCACCTAATGTAATGAAATACATTTATGAAGATACAAAAGAAACCATCGGTGCAGTCATGGTCGTAGATGTAAATCCAGACAGCTTAGGCAATAAAATTATCGAAGATATTGAAGCAAAACGAGAAGCATTAAGCTGGAGTTAAGCTTAGGAGGAAAAATGAAAAAGTTTATCTATTTAATCATCATTGCAATTCTTATCATCAGCCTTTCTGCATGTTCTAAAGAAAAAAATGCGCCAGTTGATGAAGGAAATCCTATAAAAATAGGATACCTCCCCATAACCCATGCCCTTCCTCTTTTCATTCAAGAGGATGGGGCTAATCTAAAAAGTGCAAAGTTGGAATTAGTCAAATTTGGGTCTTGGGCAGAATTAGTTGAAGCCTTAAATGCTGGAGAAATTGACGGTGCAAGTATGCTTGTTGAACTTGCTATGAAGTCAAAAGAGCAAGGAATTGGCTTAAAGTCTGTGGCCCTAGGCCATAGAGATGGAAATGTAGTTGTGGTCTCTGAAGAAATAAATAAAGCTTCTGACTTAAAAGGCAAAACCGTGTCCATACCGAGCAAGCTTTCATCTCACAATATCCTCTTGTACCAGATGTTAAAGGAAAATAATTTAAAACTATCCGATGTCAATGTAGTAGAGCTTCCACCAGCGGAAATGCCTGCAGCCCTTTCAGATGGAAGAATATCAGCATATATCGTTGCAGAACCTTTTGGAGCCATATCCATATCTCATGGTAGCGGGAAAGTTTTATACGACTCACAAGAATTATGGCAAGATTCTCTATGCTGTACTTTAGTTCTTAGAGATGAATTTATAAATAATAATAGATTAGTTGCTGAGGAATTTGTAAGAGAATACGTAAAAGCATCAGAAAAAGCCGAACAAAAAGATGAAGATGTATATGAAGTATCTTCTAAATACATGAAGACAAAAAAAGATGTATTAGAATTATCCCTTAAGTTTATTTCCTATAAGGACCTTGCTATAAGAAAAGAAGAATACCAAGTTCTTACAGATTACATGAAAGAAATGGGCTTATCTGAAAATCCTCCAGCTTATGAAGATTTTATCGATAATTCCTTAATACAAGGTGAATAGCATGAATATCATAAAAAAGTCATTTCATGTACTAGTGAGCATTTCCGTACTCGTGGGTATTTGGCAGATAGTCTGTGCAACAGGAAGGTATGAGCCTTCCTTGTTGCCTTCCCCTATGGATGTTGTTAGGAGCATGAAAGAATTATTGGAAGATGGAACTTTGATTCTTCATATTCAAGTCAGCATGACAAGGTTTTTAATAGGGTATATTACGGCTTCCATTGCTGGTATTGTGTTAGGCCTTATATTAGGATGGTATCAAAAACTATGGGCGTTTATCGATCCTATTGTTCAAGTCTTAAGGCCAATATCTCCTATTGCATGGTTTCCATTTATCGTCCTTTGGTTTGGAATTGGAGATGCTCCTGCCATAGTGATTATCTTTATCGCAGCATTCTACCCTGTACTTTTATCTACTGTAAACGGCATACGTAAAGTAGACCAAGTTTACTTAAAAGTTGCGCAAAACTTTGAAATGAATCAGTTCCAATTACTTACAAAGATCGTCTTGCCTGCTGCCTTCCCAATAATCGCCAATGGCCTACATATGGCTCTTGGATCTTCTTGGGTCTTTTTAGTAGCTGGTGAGATGGTTGGTGCTCAGTCAGGTTTAGGTTATTTAATTATTGACGCGAGAAATTCACTGCGATTAGACCTAGTATTAGCTGGAATCATATTTATCGGCTTATCCGGCCTTATTTTAGATATGATTATTAAAAAAGTAGAAAAAAACATAGAGAGTAAG
>NZ_CALNCS010000084.1 GCF_937875145.1 Alkalibaculum bacchi
CTTATGGCCCAAACAGCTGAATTCTATATAAACATTAAAGGCAAAAGTGGCCATGCTGCAGTTCCTCATAAGAGTATAGATGCTATTATGATTAGTGCTCAGCTTATTAATGCCCTTAATAATATTATTAGTAGAAATATAGATCCGATAGAAACGACCTTGTTTTCTATCGGTACAATTAATGGCGGAAGTAGAGTAAATGTAGTAGCTGGTGAAGTTAATTTAAGTGGTACCATGAGGGCGTTTGATGAGGAGACCTTTAATTTAATTGAAAGAAGGCTTATGGAGATTGTAAGTGGTTATGAAAAAGCCTTTGACTGTAGCATCGAAAGCACAGTTATAAGGATGTATCCACCGGTAATCAATGATTCTCAAATGTATCAAGAATTTTTGAGCTGTTTAGGAGATATTCCATATAAAGAGGTTCCTCCTATGATGATTGCAGAAGACTTTTCATTTTACCAAAGAGAAGTCCCTGGAGTATTCTTTTATTTAGGATCGAAAAATGAAGAGAAAGACTATGTATATGGTCTTCACCACAGCAAATTTAATTTTAATGAAAGGATACTGTTGCGAGCAGTTGAACTGTACGCACGTATTATAGAAGGATAAAGATGAAAGACGTAAATTTTAAGAAGATATTCATGGCGTTGCTTTACGTTGCATTTTTTTCTTTGTTTTCTTCTCAAACCACGGCACGAGCCCAAGGAATACCTGCTTTTAATGGTCTATATTTGATTGATGGTCAAGTTGAACTCACTGGAGTAGAGATCAATATAACGGTAGATGCACTAAATAAAAGCAGTGTGACGGCTTCTTATTCCATGAAAAACACTACAAAGGAAACTCAATTGTTGACATTAGGAACTCCAGTAACGGATCTAAAGGTTGATGGATATACATCAGAATTTGTGTTTTTTCCAGAAGATCCTAGTAAGAGAAAATCGTACAAGTACAATTCAGTTATTGTAAATGGCAGTAAAGTTAATCCAAGTATTGAAGAGGTAAGTGTGGATTTTGACAATTGGAAAAATTTTAATATAGCTATGACATTAAAGCCAGGGGAGACGGCCATGGCTAAAGTGTCCTATAGTACAGAAAATAAACACGAAAATCTCGGTCAGGTTCTCTTTGATATGGATATGCATCACTTAAGAACGTGGAGTAAAGAACCTGAAAATATTCAAATCAATGTAGGTTTTAACGCGAGGTCCATACAAATGTACAATTTTGACAATTATTTTTCGATTGAGCCGACGGAAATCAGTCCAGAATATGGTTATTATTGGAAACAATCTGGAAGAGATGCTTTTAAAGAGATTCGTTTTAGCTATTACTTTGTAGATGAAGTCATCGAAAGAGAATTAAAAGCAATAAAGAGCAATCAAATTAACAAGATGATTTCTAGTTTTAATAATGGTGAGTATCAAGAGGCTATTGATGCTGGAAATAGTTATATTTCTAGTTCCAAAGATGAAAAGGATCAAAGTAAAGTGTATCTCGTCATGGCAGATGCCTATATGCAATCAAAAAAGTTTGATAGAGCTTTAGTTGTTTACGATTTAATCGAAACAGATATGAGCAATTTTGGTACGCTTGAAAAAAAGATTACGGAAAAGATTCTAGTTAACAAGATTGAAGCTTATAGGGGATTAAAAGAATATGAGGCTATGTATGACTTGATTGATTATCAAGTAAATTATGGCAATTCAAACGTTTATCTAGACAATTGGCTAACAGCTCAATTAGAGTTGATTCCAGAAAATCAATTGGAAAAATTGCGAGAAAGTCGCAAAGAGCCTAGCTCTGTAGAAAAAGTAGTGAGAAAATTTATGCAAGGAGATTTTTATACTTACTTATTTATAGGACTAGTTTTAGTTATTTTGATTATAGTTATAGTGATTAGGATACGAAAAAAGAAAAGAAGAGATAGATTTTTCTATTAGAGGAGTACTATGTATAAAGAAATGTCTCAAATTTATGATCAATTAATGAGAGAAGATGTAGACTATGGTAAATGGAGTGGCTATATTCAAAGCATACTAGAAAAATACCAAGCACAAGTAGCTACTATTTTAGACTTGGGTTGTGGCACAGGCAATATTACCATCCCTTTAAGCAAAATGGGTTATGAAATGACTGGCGTAGATTTATCGGAAGATATGTTATCAATAGCTGATGGCAAGGCCTTTGAACAAAAACAGCATATAAAATGGATTCAAGGAGATATGAGCGACTTTAGAATAAAAAATGCTTTTGATGCGATTATATCCTGCTGTGATTGCGTCAACTATATTTTAGAAACAGAAGACATTTTGAAGGTATTTCAAAATGCGTATACGAGCCTTAGAGAAGGAGGGGTTTTTACATTTGACATTCATGCTCCTTATAGACTCAAACAAATATACAGAAACGAAACTTTTACTTACACCTCTGATGAGCTGTGTTATATTTGGGAAAACAGTTTTGATGAAGACAGTTCTATTATAGAGTACTATTTAAATATTTTCATAAAAAGGCATAGAGACCCTTATTACACCCGATCGGAAGAAGTGCATTATCAAAGAGCGTACGAAATAGAAGAAGTTAAAGAATTGCTCTTAGAATCGGGCTTTAAGACAATAGACGTCTTTGATTTTGGCTCCTTTGAAGAGCCTGATGAAAATACGGAAAGGCTCCAATTTTGTTGCAAAAGTTAAGTACAAGTTAGTACGATTTCTTTGACAAATTACCCCTTAAATGATACAATAAATTCGAAATTGAATTATTTTAGGAGGAACAAATTAATGACAAATGGTATTGTAAAGTGGTTTAATGCAGAAAAAGGATATGGTTTTATTTCAACTGAAAACGAGGGAGATGTATTTGTACATTTTTCAGCGTTACAAATGGATGGCTACAAGACGCTAAACGAAGGTCAAAATGTAGAATTCGATATCGTTGAGGGAGAAAAAGGACCTCAAGCTGCTAATGTTAACGCTGTTGAAGCTTAATTAAAGAAGATTAAAAGTATTTACGTACTTAGACAATATAAATGAATTGCGAATAACATTAAGCAAATCCCTGTGTATTCACAGGGATTTTTCTTATAAAAGCATTTTAAAATAATTTGTATTCAAAACAGCACAATATGATTATAATAAATAAAAGTTACACATAAATTGATGGACACAAGAGAGGATAAATTATGGACTATATGATAGGCGCAATGATTAAAGATGTACCAGTTCGAATATTTGCAGCGGATACATCGGAGCTTGTAGGGGAGGCTCAAAAGATACATTCTACATTGCCAACAGCTTCTGCTGCTTTTGGCAGAACGTTGACGGCGGCAGCTCTTATGACCATGTTACTAAAAAACGAAAACAATAAAATCAGCGTTCAAATTAAATGTGATGGCCCTATTGAAGATCTTTTAGTTGTAGGAAATACCAAGGGGGAAATTAAAGGGGATATTAATAATCCTCTCGTTCACATTCCTTTAAATCAAATTGGTAAACTCGATGTAGCAGGTGCTATTGGTAAAGGGACGTTAACCATTATCCAAGACTTAGGCTTAAAGGAACCTTATGTTGGAACGGTAGAACTAGTTTCAGGGGAAATAGGAGAGGACTTCTCTTATTACTTTTCCGTATCGGAACAAACACCATCCGTAGTGGCTCTAGGAGTGTTAGTAAACCCTGATGGTACTATAAAAAAAGCTGGAGGCTACTTAATTCAATTGCTTCCAAATCACAGCGAAGAATTAATTGACTATATCGAAAAGAGAATAGGAGAAATTCCTACCATAAGCAAATTGCTAGATGAAGGGCATGAATCTAAAGATATCATAGAATTGATCTTTAAAGATTATAAAGTGACTTTTACAGAAAAGAAGAAGCCAGTATATCACTGTGATTGCAATCGAGACCGTTTTGAAAGAGGCCTTATTTCATTGGGAAGAGAAGAGCTAACTGCTATAGTAGAAGAAGACGGACAAGCTGAAATACTCTGCCACTTTTGTAATAAGAAGTATGAATTTGAAAAGGCCGATTTGATAACATTATTGGAGAGTATAGAAGCAAAATAGTTCATATACGAGGTGGTAAGGTGACAAGGTAGTAAGGTGGTAAGCAAAATCTACACTCGCCTAAAGGCGAGTTTGTTTTTTTCCGCTTTCCGCATTCAGCTTTAAGGTTTTTCCGTCCAACCTTAAACCCACCTGACGACCTTAAAACTCATCCCATATTTTTCTTGTAATTCCCTTATAATATGATATCATATTATTTAAGTTATTTAAGAATAAATGGATTGGAGAAATGATGAATAATTACATAATTGATCCGGAAAAAGCGAAAAAGTTTTTTGTTATGACAATTGGAATATTTTTGGGTATATTTCTATTTTTTAAGTCGATTCAATACATTGCACCCTTTCTCATCGCTCTTATATTATCAATGTTTTTAGAACCATTAGTGAAATTGTTAGTGCGAAAAGTGAAAATGCCAAGAAAATTAGCCTCCATTATTTGCATTGTATTGGTTTTGACGTTTATAGGTCTGGCAATTACCCTCCTAGTATCTAAGTTAATTATACAAGCTAAAGATCTTTTTGAAGTACTTCCTATATTTTTGAATGATTGGTATAACTCCATTATTAACTTTTTAAATAGCAGTGATCAACTAATTGAATTGCCTCAAGAGGTATTAGACTTTTTAGTGGATCAATTAGCAGTTCTCGTATCTAGTTTAGCTAATTTTGCAAATAATGGCGTCAAGTATCTTGTAAATACGGCGATATCTTTACCTACAGTTTTGATCTTTGTTATAATTACCCTGTTTTCTACTTATTTTTTCTTAGGAGATAAAAACGATTTTAAAAAGAAGATTCGAAAACAACTGCCTGAAGATTGGTACGATCAAATTAGTTTTATAAAAAATGATGTAATAAGTCAAATATTAAGGCTGATAAGGGCTTATATACTAATTATGCTAGTGACCTTTACAGAGCTTCTGATTGGCTTTAGTATTATCAGAGTAAAGTATGCAGTAGTTTTGGCTGTTATCATTGCTATCTTTGATATATTACCTGTTTTAGGTACAGGTGGAGTTCTAATCCCTTGGGCCATCATATCTTTGATTACGGGAGATATTGGTTTAGGTATTTCTCTAATCATTCTGTATTTAATAGTATTAGTGGTAAGGCAGGTTGTAGAACCTAAAATTATTGGAGCACAAATTGGTGTACATCCACTGATGACTCTAGGAGCTATGTATATTGGATTACAAATATTAGGAGCTAGTGGCTTAATTCTTGGACCAATTACCCTTTTGATTATAAAAAGTATCTTTGCTGTAGCGTTTAAAGGAAAGAACTTAAAAGAATTGTTATTCATAGAAAAAAGCTAGAAAGTACTTTCAAAAAGTATTTTCTAGCTTTTTTATTACAAAATGATAAGTCAAAAAAATATCAGGAATTAAGAGAAGCTTTCAAAGCATGTTTCTTGTGTCTTTATAAATGAATTATCTTATATAGATTTTTATCAAAATGTAGTTCATTTTACGTAGAATTTAAGACGCAGAATTTAGAATAAAAGCATTAAATACTAACTTGTATATACAGGTGTGGCTATTTTTTAACTATACTTTATAAATCAAAAAAAGGTGTTATAATGTGTTTAGAAAGACATCTATGTGTACTATTGTGAAAACGAGTTCATGCACTTTTCAAATGTAAAGGATCAATAGTTAATGACTTAAGGAGGATGCTATGCCTGTAGAAAGAGTTTCATTTAAAGACGCGGTTTTAGATAAAGACAAATTTTCAATAACTTGGGAACTTGTTCCAGGGCAAGGATCACACGAAAAAGATCAAGATGCTGTTGCACTATGTGCAAAAGCTGCAGTAAAAGATCCAAGAATCAATGCTATTACTCTAACAGATAATCCTAGCGGCACACCAGCAATTCACCCGGCAGGATTGTCTAAAGAAGTTGAGGATTTAGGTATAGACGCTCTTATTCACTTTACTTGTAAGGATAAGAATAGAAATGAAATAGAATCAGAATTATATGCATTAGATAGAGTAGGTCTGAAGAATTTATTAGTTATGACTGGTGACTATGTGACTGCTGGTTATAATGGAAGACCTAAACCAGTATTCGATGTAGATAGTGTTCAAGCTGTTAGAATGATCGAAAAATTAAATGCTGGTCTAGAAGTTCCAATGAGGGGTAAATTAAAAAAATTCCCAGAGACAGAATTCTTTGCGGGAGCTGTTGTTTCTCCATTTAAGTCCTTAGAAGCAGAGACTATGGCTCAATACGCTAAACTACAACAAAAGGTTGCTGCAGGTGCAAAGTATATTATTACACAAGTAGGCTGGGATGCACGTAAATTTGATGAACTCAGAAAGTATGTAGATAAATTTGAATTAAATGTTCCTATTATTGGTAATATATACATATTAACATTAGGCGTAGCGAAGATGATGAACAGAGGTGTAATACCTGGTGCTGTCGTCACAGATGAATTCTTAAAGGATTTAGAGGTAGAAAAGAAAGAATTTGAAAACAATAAAGAAAGACAATTGCTTCGTGCCGCTAAATTATTTGCTGTATTAAAGGGAATAGGCTATGATGGGGTCACTATAGCTGGTCATGGTATTAAGTACGAAGATATTAAGTTTATCCTTGATAAAGGAGAAGAATTTGCGCCAAATTGGCAAGCCCTTGTCAAAGAATTTGATTATCCAGAAAAGAATGGATTCTATTTCTTCGAAAAAGATGAAAAGACGGGCTTAAATACCACAACGCCAGGAGACCGAAACAAAACAGGTGAGAAGAGTACTTCTTTATTCTACTGGAGCTTTGGTATGGTCCACAAGCTAGCATTAAGCGAGCAAGCACCACTTTATCCAATGATTAAATGGTTTGCTAAAAAAATAGATAAATCTGTTTTTAAAAAGCCATTTACATATGCAGAATATTACACGAAAACATTAACAAATGAATGTAAATTTTGTGGAGATTGTGTAATGCACGAACTGGCTTTTCAGTGCCCAATGTCTCAATGTGCCAAACATCAAAGAAATGGTGCTTGTGGCGGTGGAAAAGACGGATGGTGTGAAGTATACCCTGGAGAAAAACGATGCATCTATGTTAATATGTATGAAAAATTGAAACACGATGGAAAAGAATACATTATGAATAATAGATACGCCCCACCAGCAGATTGGAATCTATATCAAACATCTTCATGGTTAAACTTCTTCAATGAAAGAGACTATAATCATAGAGATGACGACTAAAAACGCCCTTTTGGGCGTTTTTTGTTTAAAATGAAGATTACAAGAGTAATATTTATTTTAAACAAGAGCCTAAATAATTAGAAATATTGTGTTCTAAAAAAGAATAAATTTTATTTTAAATCAAATAATAACATTAAAATCGTATAAGGCGGTGATAAAAATGGCTAAGGCTGGAATGCGAAGACCAGATCCAAGTGATCCCCATGGCACAGAGAGCAATAAAAAACACAAAAGAAAGAAAAATGACGTACCTCCAGTACCTGAAATTCAAGGTAAAGCAAAAGCAGGACACGAAAAAGCAAATCCAATCCTATACGATTGATTAAAAACCATTATAATAGACGTCTACTCTAGGCAGTATCTACTTTTAGGTATTGCCTTTTTACATGATGAAATTAATGCTAACTTAAGAAAGAATTGGTATACTTTATTTGTAATATTTTTGGAATTAAAAGTATAAATATGCGAGGCGGAGGCAGTAATGAGTGCAATAAAAAAATCGAAAAAGCGCAAAAGGATTATAGTAGGAAGTATCATTATTGGGATTGTTGCAGTTGCAGTGGCATTTGCTTCAAAACCTGAGGTCACAATTTACGAAAGTGCAGAGGCTAAAAAGGGAGATATTACTACTTACTATCATTTCTCGGGAAATATAGAATCTCAAAACAAACAAAATGTCATAGCGGATAAAGTTATGCAAATAACTGAAATCAAAGTAGAAGAAGGAGATATGGTAAAAGAAGGAGACGTTCTATTTGAGACTTCATATGGGGAAGACATTGAGAGCAAAATCAATGGTGAGATTTCAACAATTCACGTCGAAGAAGATGAACAGGTAATGGCTGCGTCGCCCTTAATAGATATTACAGATTACAAGAACATGGAGATTATTGTAAAAGTAGATGAATACGACTTAGGAGCTATAAAAGAAAATATGGATGCTACGGTAACCATTAGCGCAATTGATAAGGAAATTATGGGTAAAATCAAGAGCATATCAAAAGAAGGCCAAGTAGAAAATGGAGTAACCTTTTTTACGGCTACTATTGACTTAGAAGAAGAGGAAAACATTAAAATTGGTATGTCTGCAGAAATTAAGGTCTTAAGCCATGAAGTAAAGGACGTGGTGTCTTTGCCTATGAGCGCAATTCAATTTGAAGACAATAATGAAGCCTATGTACAGAAAAAAGATGAAAATAGAGAGATCTACAAAGAGAAAATTGAAGTAGGTATTAATGATGGCATTACCGTAGAGATTAAAAAGGGCGTATCTGCAGGTGAAACAGTGTACTATACAGAAGCTAATGGATTTGAAGCGATGGTCATGACTAGAGAACACCGGGAAAATGGCATTGGCGGGGGCGAAAATTAATGTCTGAGATCCTAAACATGGAAACGATTTGTAAAAGCTACTACATGGGTGAAGAAGAAATTGAGGTTTTGCATAATGTTAATCTAAAAGTTCATAGTGGAGAGTTTTTATCCATATTAGGTCCTTCCGGATCAGGTAAATCTACTATAATGAATATTATTGGTTGCCTAGATGTTCCTACAAAAGGCAAGTATTATCTTTCGGGCTTAGATATTGAAAGCTACGATGAAGTGGCCCTAGCTAAAGCGAGAAACAAGGAAATTGGCTTTGTTTTTCAAAGTTTTCAGCTTTTGCCTAAATCAAGCGCTTTAAAAAACGTAGAACTTCCCCTGGTATATGCTGGTGTACCTGCAGGAGAAAGAAGGGAAAGAGCAGCTTCTATGCTAGAAAAGGTTGGATTAGGAGACCGAATGAGAAATTATCCCAATCAACTTTCAGGTGGCCAACAACAAAGGGTGGCTATAGCAAGAGCATTAGTAACAGAACCTACTATTCTCTTAGCAGATGAACCTACAGGAGCTTTAGATCAAAAGACAGGTAACCAAGTAATGGAACTTTTTGAAGAGATTAATCAAGAGGGAAGGACCATTATCATGATCACTCATGACACGAATATTGCAAAGTATGCAAAGAGGGTAGTCCATATTTTAGATGGATACTTAACGGAATAGGGGTGAAGTTGTGTTATTTGAAAGCATAAAAATGTCATGGGAAAATATAATCAGCAACAAACTCCGTTCTATTTTAACAATGCTGGGAATCGTCATTGGAGTTGCCTCGATTATTGCTTTAATTACCATTGTTCAAGGAGCAACGAACAGCATTAATCAACAGATTACAGACCTTGGTGCCAACAAGATTATGGTAAGCACCATGGGTACTACTATAAAACAAGGTTTAACAGATGATGAAATTAGTCAAATTTCAGAATTGGAGAATATTAGTGGATTGTCGCCTACTATATCAGGTAGTTCTGCTGTAGTATACAAAAAAGATGCTATGGAAGACGTATCTGTACAAGGAAAAAATGAGGTTTACTTTAATGTAGATTCAAGCCTTTTAAAATCAGGAAGACCCATAAATAGATTGGATATTGAAAGCAAAAACCAGGTAGCTATTATAGGGAACAATATTGTTAAAGAACTCTTTTACGGAATAAATCCTATTGGAAAAGAGCTTATCGTTCATGGCACTACCTATAAAATAATAGGTACTCTAACCCCTTCTAATGAATTTGGCTTAGAGTCTAATAATGATACGGTGATTATTCCATATACGACAGCTCTTAGGAGTTTAGGCGTCAAAAATGTGTCGTCTTTTGATGTGTACCTAGAAGATGTAAACTTAGCGAATCAAACAGTAAAAGATATAAAGGGCGCATTATATCAAGTATTTAATCAAAAGGAAGATGCTTATACTGTTTTTAATATGGGAGATATGATCGAGTCTTTTCAGACGGTTATGTCTATGATGTCCATGTTGCTTGGTGGAATTGCAGCCATCTCACTTGTAGTAGGCGGTATTGGGATTATGAATATGATGCTCGTGTCTGTTACGGAAAGAACAACGGAGATCGGCCTTCGTAAAGCCCTAGGCGCCACGCCAAATAGCATACAAATTCAGTTTATTATTGAATCCATCTTTCTTTCCATATTTGGCGGTATAATTGGTATTCTATTAGGAGCACTAATAGCCTATATTACATCCACAATTATTGGCACGAGCTTTTCTATATCTACAGGTACTATTATCCTAGCAGTCGGATTTTCGGCAGCTGTAGGAATTATCTTTGGCTACGCTCCTGCAAGAAAGGCGAGCAAACTAAATCCAATAGACGCTCTCAGAAGTTTATAAAAACACTAAACTTCTAGTCGATAGCAAGAAATAGTCACTAGTCCTTAGTTTTAGAGCATTCCTTACTGGTCAAAAAAAGCTACCGAAGGTAGCTAAACGACCCAAGAGGAACACATGCAAGCTAGAGTCTAATGACTAAAGACTAGCGACTTGTGAGTTTAATCTCCAACGACGGAGTCGTTGGGGATTAAACTCACATTAACTCTTTCTACTTCCATGTACTCTCCGTTCCAAGTCAAATAGCTTTCAATGGCGCCTAGGTCATCTGCATTGTTTATGCCAATAATTCTTTGATATGTCAAAAGTTTAAATAATCCATGATAGTCATCGATAATGGGATAAGCTGCTCCTAATGCTAGGACGGCTCCTTCTGTTGGTTTTACGAGTTTTCCATCCTCTGTATAGAGACCTGCCTTTATGTATGCGTCTTTTCGATTTAGGATGCTTAATGTAAAGGATACATCTCTTGCTTTACTCATTATCTCTACATTAAAATGGTCTAGAAAATTCACATCGTACAAGGATATGCGTTCAAAGCTCTCGGAATCTAGGAGCAAATTAATTGTTTCATTATTCAAACTATATAAATAAGATAATATATAACCACCACTACCGCCAGTATCAATTTTTACTAATATATCAAACTTATTTTTGCTGGTAAAGTTGCCAAGAAAGAGTTTGGCATTGTAGCCTGCAGCATACTTCATTTGAATTCGAATCAATTGGTTTGTTCGACCATCATGAATAACAATAGATATATTATCTGAAAATAGATCTTGTTTAGAAGTCTTTTCACCGATTAGATACACTCTGTCTACATAACCGTCTCCAGTTACATCTCCAAGCTTAAAGTCAAGAAAATAATATCTATAAGAGACTTTCTTGAAACCATCATACTGCATATTTATACCTCCTATTTAATATAGTACTATATTATGCGTTTTTGCTAGTATTGGTGTATGAATCCCTTATAGAAAAAATCTCTATTTGTTACATTTTAGTTTATCCTTGACTTCCTTTATCTAAATTGGTATATATATAATATTATTGATAATACATAAGAATAGAGGTATTACATGGATAGAAAAACCTTGATTTTTGGACATAAGAACCCAGATACGGATAGTGTAACATCAGCCATATCCTTCTCTTATTTAAAAAATAGTCTAGGCGAAAATACAGAGCCTTATATACTAGGTGAAATAAGTAAAGAAACAGAATTTGTTTTACATTCTTTTCAGATAGATAAACCTGTATTATTAGAAAATGTTCGAACTCAGATTAGAGACTTAAATTACGATAAAATCGCTACATTTAAATCAAAAGATTCGATATTAGACGCTTATAATTTTATGACGGAAAATCGGGTTAGAACCCTACCTATTATCTTTGAGAATAACAAATTTGCTGGACTCATTACAATGAAAGATATTGCCATGAGTCTTATTAAGGAAGATCAAAGAAAGCTGCATAGTTGCTATACAAATGTTTTAAATGGATTAGAGGGGCATGCTGTTTCAAGGCATAAAGAACATATTGATGGCAATATCTTAGTAACGGCTTTTCACTTAAACACTATTGAAAAACTACATTTATTGACAGAAGATAGCATTGTAATTGTAGGTGACCGCGATGAAGTAATAAAGGCTGCTATAGAAAAAGGAGTAGCACTAATTGTTATTACAGGGGAATCATGGTTAAGTGATGATTTGTTAGAAGAAGCAATGAATAAAAAAGTTAATATTATTCGTACAAAAATGGATACTTATAGCACATCTAAACTAATCTATTTAACGAATTATGCTAGCAATATTATGATAGATAAGGACATTTTATTCTTCAGAGAAAATGAATATCTAGACGAATGTAAGGAAGTTATTCGAAAATCAGGTCATTCAAAGTTTCCTATTGTTGATGCTGAGGGTTATTATTTAGGAATATTAGGTAGAGGTCATATTATTTCCCCTAAGAAGAAAAAAGTCATCTTAGTAGATCACAATGAATACGCTCAAAGTGCTGATGGAATTGAACAAGCAGAAATCCTTGAGATTATAGACCACCACAAAATAGGGGATATTTCTACGAATATACCCATTGGCTTTAGAAATTTACCAGTGGGCAGCACGAATACGATTATCTATCAAATGTATAAAGAAAACCAAATTAAAATTCCACACCCTATTGCTGGAATCATGATATCTGGTATTATTTCAGACACATTGCTATTAAAATCCCCAACGACAACGAAAAAAGATGTACAAGCTGTAGAAGAGCTCACCGAACTTTTAGGAATGGATCTACAAGATTATGCAATGGAGATGTTTAGAAAGGGTACAGATATTACGGGACTAGATGTTCATGAAGTATTCTTTAACGACTATAAAGAATTTAGCCTAGAAGGTATGAGAGTAGGTGTAGCTCAAGTATTTACCCTAAATATCGAATCTGTAAAAGAAAAAACGTCTGAATACTTGAATATTATAGAAGAGACAAATGCTCAAAAGGGACAATTTGCTACACTTCTTATCGTAACAGATATTATTAGACAAGGGTCCTACCTATTCTATAATGAAAACCGAAAAAATATATTAGAAGCTTCCTTTAACAAAAAGATGGAACAAGGAACTTTTATTGAAGAATGTGTATCTAGAAAAAAACAAATCATACCTGCATTAATTGAGGGCATAAGAAATTCCAAGTAGTAAAAGCGGAAATGAAATACCTCTTTCGATTCTAAGTGAAATCATTCAATAATAATAATATACGAGTGACTTCTATAATTATGGTATAATATTGACAGCAAACGGATTAACTTACGGAGATGAGTTTTGTCTTTGAGTAAGACAACTTAACTGTATGATGTAAATATAATAGAGCTAATCCGCATATTTATAGTATAAAAATAGACTATAGATTGAAATTAAAAGGGGTATTATGATGTCAAATAATTCGAAAGTAGTATTGACGACATCTATCGTAATGTTTGTTTTAGGAGTTATAATAACGCTTATAACATTAGGATTATTAAATGTCGATGTTGCTGAGATGTTACGGAATAATTTGTTGATAGTTATCCTATTGGGAATTCTTTTTGTTATAGCTTTAGCCTATCTGATTTTTTTTGGGATTAAAGCATACAAGCAACACCTTTATCAAAAGAATGAAAAAGAACCGCATGATCTGGTAAAATTTGATACGCTAACTCAGCTATACAATTTTGATTACTTCGTTAAACTCATGCAAAAGATGGAGATTCCTTTTTCTTTAGTTATGTTAGATATCGATGATTTTAAGGAAATTAATGAGAAGTTTGATACAGTAATTGGAGATTTAGTATTAAAAGTTACTGCAAAGTCTATTAGAGAAAACATGCGATATTGCGATATTGTAGCTAGGTATAAGGGAGATGCTTTTCTCATTATTCTAAGTAATTGTCCAGCACAAAATGCAAAAGTGCTTATGAAGCAGATCCAAATAAACATCAAGGAAAATCAAGCACTATCAGAAAAAAACATTAGGCTATCTACTTCTGTAGGAATTAAATTTGTGGATAAAAAAGAAGCTACAGAGGTTCTATTTAGAAATGCTGTAGAGGCTCTTTGTAATGCTAAGGGCAATCAAGAAGATGCCAAAATCGTTATATACGGAAAGGAAATCCTAAACAAACCCAAAAATTTGAAGTGTAATGAAAAAATTAATTTATAGCTATCAAAAAACTCAGGATAATATTGTCCTGAGTTTTTGTCATTGTGGAAAGCTGAAAGTAGAATGTGAAGTTCCTCCTTTTAGCTTACTTGACTTCCTGCTAGTAATCTAAAAGCTTTTACATAGAACTTACAATGTAAAAGTTAGAACTAATTTTATTCACGGAAACATCTTTATTTTCGTATTATAAATAGAAAAAGTATGAGGAAAGGAGCAAAATAGGTGGAGATATTAAGAATTGGATCTACAGGATCGAATGTAAAACTCATTCAAAGTTTACTCAATCGAATAGGATATCCTGCTGGGGCAGTTGATGGTATTTTCGGCACTCAGACACAAAGAGCCGTAATGGCTTTTCAGAGAGATAATGGATTAGTAGCTGATGGAATAGTGGGTCCCAATACATGGATTTATTTTGAAAGGTTCTTAGAAGGATATGATACCTACATCATACAACCAGGAGATACTTTCTACAAAATTGCTCAAAAATATTACACCACAGTAAATGCCATAGTCACTGCAAATCCTAATGTAGACCCAATAAATTTACAAGTAGGGCAGGAAATTATAGTGCCCTACGGTATAGATGTGGTTTTTACAAATATTGACTACACTTATGAAATTATGGAGAGAGATATCCGAGGACTTCAAGTCCGGTATCCTTTCCTTGAAGTCGGAACCATTGGACAAAGCTTATTAGGTAAGGAACTATACTATATACGAATAGGCAGAGGACCAGTAGAGGTCTCTTACAATGGAGCACATCACGGATTAGAGTGGATTACCACGCCTCTTCTTATGAAATTTATTGAGAATTTCTCTAAAGCCTATTCTTCAGGCAGATCTATAAGGGGTTATGATATTCGAGATATATGGAATAGAAGTAGTATTTATATTGTTCCTATGGTAAATCCTGATGGTGTGGATATTGTCTTAAATGGACCACAGCCATCAAATCCATACTATAATGATTATGCCAGGTGGAATAATACAGGATTACCTCTTAATTTAGTGTGGAAGGCGAATGCCAGAGGCGTAGACTTAAATAGAAATTATCCGGCAAGTTGGGAAGAGGCAAAAGATCAAGAGATAGAATTTGGCGTAACGGGACCTGCACCTACCAGATACGGGGGCCCTTCTCCACTATCAGAACCTGAAACTCAGGCAATGACAGAATTTACGAGAGGGCACAATTTTAAGTTAGTTATAGCTTATCACACTCAAGGAGAGGTTATCTTCTGGCTTTACCAAGGGATGACTCCACCAGGGGCTAGAGAATATGGGGAAGTATTTGCTCGCTCTACAGGATACCAATTAGCAGATGTTCCATACGAAGCAGCCTATGCAGGATACAAAGATTGGTTTATAGAGGAATTCTACCGACCAGGTTATACTTTTGAAGTAGGCCTAGGCGTAAACCCACTTCCTATCAGACAGTTTGATAGGGTCTATAATGATAATGAAGAAGTCATGTTATTAGCACCAATTATCTAAAAGCTAAATGCGGAAAGTTGAGAAAAATTTCATATACAATAATAATTAAGTCCATCGTTAAAACGTTGGACTTTTTATGTGAAACTGTATAATCCAGCAATGTGGTAAGCAAAATCACTACTCCCTTCGGGCGAGTTTTTTAGACTCGAGCTCCTGCAAGAGTCATCCTTGAGCAAAGCGAAGGATCTGTGATTCTTACAACTGAAACAAGTTTTCATCGTTAATTTCTCATCTCCTAATCTAGCAAAAAAGCCACCAGCGGTGGCTTACGTGTTTTTGCTGATCACCCGGCCACCTGCCCACCTGATCACTTTCTTTTCAAATAAAATCCCAAGCAAAGTCACAACCCCGATAAGCACAATAGTCCCTCCTGGCTTTAAACTTGCGTAGTAAGAGAGAAATAGTCCTGCAATCGTAAATAAAACGGCAAAGAATACAGAGTATAAAACCGTGTGTTTATAGCTCTTTGCAAACTGCATAGCACAAGCTACTGGGACGACCATTAGGGAAGATACAATAAGGGCTCCAACTGTTCGAGCTGCTACGGATACGGTAATAGCAGTGAGTATGGTAAATATAAAATTAATACTCTTTACTGGAATTCCTGCAAGCCTAGCTGAACGCTCATCAAGAGATATAAAAAAGAGCTCTTTAAATAAGAAAATAAAAGAGAGCATAACGCAAAGGCTGATTACAATTACTAGATACAGCTCAAAATCACTAATGGCTACAATACTTCCAAATAAAAAGCTATTAAAATTAGCCGAGTTATCTATAAAGCCAGATAAAATACCAGCTAAACCTACACCAGCAGACATAATGATGGCTATAGACATTTCTGAATATCTAGGAATTTTTTTGCGAATGTACTCAATAGCAAGGGCTGCAATAATACTTGAAATCATAGCTCCTACAATAGGATTAATACCCATGACTAGACCAGCTGCCACACCTGCTAGAGAATTATGTGAAAGGGCATCACCAATCATAGAAAGCCTTTTTAACACTACAATAATGCCAATGCAAGGAATAATAATAGCGAGCAAAATACCTACGATGAAAGCTCTTTGCATAAAAGTGTATTCAAATATCGCCATTTTTATCGATCCTTTCTGCTTTATTATTCTTTGGATGCTTATGTTTGTGAGATAACTCATGATGGATTTGTTCTTTATTTAGTTCAATTAGAGAGCCCTCTTCTAAACAAAGGATTCTAGATACATGCTGGTGTACATTGGTAATGTCGTGAGTAACCATAAGTATGGTAAGTCCTGCTTCTTTGTTAATCTTGTTTAACCACTGGTATAGGCCTTTTATGGTCTCAGCATCGAGGCCTGTAGTTGGTTCATCTAAAATCATAATATCTGGTTCATTAACCATGACTCTTGCTAACATGACTCTTTGAAGTTGCCCACCAGAAAGATTGCCAATTAGCTCTTTTGCATACTCTTGCATGCCAACTTGTTTGAGTGCAGTATGAGCTTTTTCACGATGTTCTTTTTTGGGAAATCGAAGTAGTCCAATTTGAGAAAAAAGATTAGCCATTACAATTTCTTCTGCAGTTGCAGGGAAGTTAGAGTGAGAAGAAAGACCCTTTTGAGGCACATAGCCAATTTTAGACCATTCTTTAAAGTGTTGTACGTCTTCATTAAAAAGGCGAATCTGCCCAGTAGATGGAACCAGTTCGCCTAATACTAGTTTTAACAAAGTACTTTTTCCAGAGCCATTGGCTCCTATAATGGCTACAAAATCCCCTTTATTTATTGTAAAGTCGACTTCCGAAAAGATGGGCATATTGCTGTAACCAAAACTTATATTGTTTACTTCGATTATTTTCATATACTTCTCCTATTGTAATGCGCTCTTTAGTGCATCTAAATTTTGTCTCATAACAGAAAAATAGTCGTCACCAGCAGACTCTTGTTCATTGCTAAGGCCTTCAATGGGGCTTAGTACTGCTGTTTTTGCACCTACCTCCTTTGCAATAGTTTCTGCTACTTTAGAACTTACAGTTTCTTCAAAGAAAATGGTCTCAATATTTTTTTCTTTTGCAAGGTCAATGATTTCAGCCATTCGAGCTGGATCTGGGTCTGAATCAGCAGATAATCCTTCAATACCTATTTGATGCAGGTCATAAGCTTCACTTAAGTACCCATAGGCTTCATGAGAGACGATAATATCTTTATTGACAAGAGGAGCGAGAGTATCTTTGAATTCTTGATCTAATGCATCACACTCAGCAGCGTATTTTTTATAATTTGCTTCGTAGTAACCTGCATTACTAGGATCTGCCTCTACAAATGCGTTTTTGATGTTTTCCATTTGTATCTTTGCATTTAAAGGATATAACCAAACGTGAGGGTCATGGGTTGTGTCTTCTTCGTGTTTTTCACTATGAGAATGTCCTTTGATAAAATCTACATTATTAGAAGCTTCTACAACAATGATTTTTTCATTTTGAAGAGATGCTAATACATCCTCAACCCAGTGCTCCATACCTGCACCATTATAGATAAAAACATCGGCTTCTTCTAAATGAGTAATATTCATAGCCGTTGGCTCCCAATCATGAGGCTCTGTACCAGATGGCACCATAGTAGATAGATTGATTTTGTCTCCACCAATCTTTGATGCAAAGTCGTACATAGGATAGATGCTAGCATATGTCGTAATATTATTGTCATTTTTACTTTCAACCGCAGAGGTGTTTTTTGGGGTAGTGCTGCAGGCAGTTAATAGAACTATTAATAAAATGAATAAAGACCATAATGTAATCTGTCGTCTCATATAAATTACCTCCTTATTTAATACTATCTATCTAAATGCAAATCATTTGCATTTAGACTATTATAAATATATTATCCTTAAAAGTCAAAAAATACAAGTATATTAAGCTTTTAAATCCGTGCTCATGTGCTATTTTCATGACAGTATCCTTATAAATTCATAAAATATAGTGGTGAGATGAATATTTGTTGACAAATAATGCCTTGTGTAATAAAATATATTAAACATATATGATTAATACGATATAAGGAAAATGGTTGGTGGTATGATTATGGGCAAACTTTTAATTATTAAAACAGGTTCTTCAAATAAATCCGTAATTCAACGATGCGGAGATTGCGATTTTCGCATTGCAAAATACGCTGGTTTATCCCGCGAAGATGTAATCGTCTCTTGCGTCTATAAAAATAGCATCCCAATTTCATTAGATGGCGTATCCTCGATCATCATCACAGGTTCTCCAGCTATGGTAACGGATAACGAGCCCTGGTGCGTAGAAGTATCTAATTGACTAAAATATGTAGTGCAAAAGAACATTACAATTTTGGGAATATGCTTTGGCTATCAACTACTTGCATATACATTAGGTGGTTTAGTAGATTATCACAGATTAGGGGAAGAAAAGAGAAAAACAGAAATCCAATTGACAGAAGAAGGTAGAAGAGACTCCATGCTATTCATCCTGTAGGTTATGATTACATTTTTATTATACGTTTTTTGAAGAATCATAAATTGATATTCTTTTCCTAGCTAAGAGTACACTAATTCATCGCTATATTTTTCTTTAATGGGTAAATACAAGATAGCGTAATCTATATCAAATAAATAACACAAAATGTTAGTTTTTACCACATCGTTTTTTAGATAAAATCTCATTCTTCTTTCTCTTGTTTTACGCTCTGTTTCATTTTCTGTCTTTTCTATTTTTTGACTTCTACGAGAGAGCCTTCGAATGCCATTGATTCTTCTTTCAATAATTCTCAAAATGTACTTTCGTATCCCATGTTTTCTCCGTACTGATTACTATAAAGTAATCAGTACGGAGAAAAATTTAATTCTTATGACCTCCATACAAAGAATCATATTCCCTTAAGCCATCAACTGCAAATAAGCCGCAACACTGCTATAACCCACTTTGTATTCGCGTTTTAATTGTATTAAGAGGGTTTGATTCATTTGCAGAGAAATCCTCTACCATAAATTGATTGTAAATATATTTAATCTCTTCAGTTGAAATTTTTCTTATTTCCATTTAAATGCTCATCTTTCTGCGTTTTTACATAAAACTTAGAATTAACAACAGATCGTATTTGACTTTAGATTATATAATTGTTCACCACTAATGGCTATGATTTGGACTATTAATCATGAAATATGAGAATTAAACAATTCATTTAAAAATGTATTCACAAAAATAAAATTTATAAAGTTTAAAAGAGATAGTTTTTATTTTGAATGAAATTATAAAATATAAAAATCTTTACAAAAAAAGAAGGGAAATGGAGCCTAGATGTCGAATAATATACATACATGTGGAAAATATTGTATTGTAATACTAATATATTTTCTAATTGAACAGAAGAATTTTAATGCAATTTATAGCTCATATGCATCATAAAGGTAACTTCATTATTCAAGGGGTCAAGTCATTTTTATTTTAGCTTAAAATTTAGCAAATAAAGAAGCGTTTGTAAAATAAGATATAAAAAACATTCCGTACTTAAAAAATTAAATATTACATACTGGAGATTAGAGGAGGGGTTGTGTGAAATACATTACAAGGTTTGAACTTAAGAATAACAAAATAAAGTCTGATAATCGAGGAACTTTTGTTAGTTTCTTTAAGAATGCGATTTCTGAGTATATGGATGGATATTTTTATGATGAGCTTTATGGTTCTGGTACTAAAAGAAAAGAGATTTGTTGGTCTATTAGATTAAACAATCCAAAGTTTGATAGAGATATTATTCATTTAGGTGGAAATAACATAGAAATGACCTTAAAGACTGAGAATCAAGAGATTGCACTTATTTATTTTTCAAGTCTTTTAAATATGAAGGACAAGCCATTTAATATAGGTAATGATAATCAAATCACTCTGAAGAGTATTCGATTAGTTAGGGAACCTGATATTATTGGTGATTTTGGAATATTTAAAATATTATCTCCAATTTGTATTAGACTTCATGATAGAGAAACTAATAGAGATAAATATTTAGCTTACAGTGATGAGGGTTTTGAATTAGAGTTTAGAAATAAGATAAAAGAAGATTTGGAATTTTTTGATAAGGAAATTGATTCCTTGATTTTTGATTTTTCAAAGTTAAAGAAAGTTGTGATTCCTATCTATGGCACGTTAATATCTGCTACATTAGGAACTTTCTTTGTAAAAGGAGATAATAAACTTTTAAATTATATCAAGAATAATGGGATTGGTAGCAGGAGGAGTTCAGGAATGGGTCTTATCGAATTAATATTTTAATAGGAGGTGATTGGGTGATAGAAATAGATCATTATGTAATACAAGATATTGAATATGATAGGAGAATTTGTCCAAGTGATTGGAGATACTCTGCATCAATTGTTGGAATGGTCAGATATTTTAGATATTACAATATTAATCACGAAGTAGATAATCAATATTTATATTATAATTACGATTCTGTAAACAACAAAAGTGATAGTGAATACATGCATTACGTGGAGTATAGATATTCTCGAGAGATGCATCACGTAGTTTTGGAACAATTACTAGATAAAGAAGAAAAATCCGAAGATGACTATAAACAAATCAAGGAAAAACTTGGTGCTAATACTATATTAAAAAAAATATTTAAAGATATTAACATTGATGGGGGCCCTTGGGTCATTAAATCTTTGATTGATGAGAACCGAGAAGAAATAATCTCAAATACTTTTAAAAATGCTAAGTTTGGCTACGCTAAATTTTCGAATTCTTATAAGTTTAGGGCTGAGAGAGATAAAATCTGCCGTTTGAATGGATATTATGTAGACACTGGTAGGAAAACTAAATCTTTAAGTTTTAGTTTTGATGATAGCACTAGAAATTATTCTGATTATATTGAATTTGATTTTATTCCGTTTGCTTTTACAACTAACAGAGAATCAGTATTTATTAATAGTAATTTTAATATAATAGATTTGTTGAGGATAAATAATAAAATTGATACGGATATGCGAGATGAAAATGACAGTAATTTTAGAAGTAAGCTTTTTTATTCATATCAAGAAGGCTCAGAGTACGTAGACTTTGATGTTGAAATTATATTAAAAGACATGGATAAAGAGTATTTTGAAACAATCTTTGTTAGAAAAGAGGCAATAGATATTTTTAAATCTATAAAAAATCTTGATAGTAACAAAGGATATATTAACATGGCGTTAAACCGTTCTATAAAGATAACAGATAATTACTACATAAACATGATGAAAGAAGTAACTAATAATATTTTGAATTTATTAACTCTTGATGAATTAATAATGTTTTTATTTAATTTTAATGATAAAAGAAGAATTGATAGCAAAAAAAGAAATAATGATTTTTTAATATCTCAACTAATCAGGATTAACAGATTGATTTACGGTGAAAAATTATTGATAAAGGAGAACGGTAATATGAGTCATAGGAATGTAAGACAGAGTATAGAAGCAGTTAAAAAACAATTGGCTGGGAGGAGTATGAAACATAAAATTGACGCTTATAGAAGTAAGCTAATAGGGGCTTTGGTTGCTAACGACAATGACAGATTTATAGAAATTATGTTGCAATTACAATCATATACACAAGTTCCTTTTAATTTTCTGCACTATCTAATAAGAGATTTCGAAGGGAATAAAAATTTGGCATATGACTTTGTTAATCAATTAAATTTCTTTAAATTAGCAACTGAAGAAATCAAAAAGGAGGAGAATTAAATGAATAATAAGGCACTTACATTAACGATTGTAGCAAATATGACGTCAAATTATGGAGAAGGTTTAGGGAATATTGGAAGTGTTCAAAAGGTTTATAAGAATGGGAAATCTTATGCAATAAGATCAAGAGAGAGTATGAAAAATGCCATAATGACTCAAAGTGGGCTATACAATGATCTAGTTGTAGATGTAGATAGTGGAGTTACCCAAAAGTCAGTTTCCAAGGAACTAAATGCTTCAAATTGTAGAGCCCTAGAAGGCGGATATATGAATACTAGTGGAGTGACTAAAATTCGAAAGAGTTCTTTTTATTTAACGGACGCTATAGCTTACGAGCCATTCATCAATGAGACGAGATTTCATAATAATTTATATCTGGCACAAACCAGTGCAAAACAACAGGCGATTAATCTTCAAGAAAAATCAAAAGAAGCAGGTTTAATGCCTTATCAATATGAATATGATAAATCTTTAAAGAGATACTCTATTACAATAGACTTAGATAAAGTGGGCGTAGATGAAAATTTTAATGCTGAATCTAGTGTTGGAGAAAGGGTATTCAGAGTCAATGCTATTCTAGATGCAGCTAAGGATTTATCCCTTGTAGTTAGAGGAAATTTAGATAATGCTGAGCCTCTATTTGTAGTAGGTGGTATTGGTAGTAAAAAGACTCATTATTTTGAAAATGTAGTATCAGTGAATAATGATACGTTGATTGTAAATGAGGATTTAAAAAATAAATTAGCTGAAGGATATTTAGTAGGTCTATTAGAAGGAGACAATTTTTCTAATGAGAATGAAATAAAAGAAGAACTAAATCCAAGTAGCATAAGCTTATTCTTTAATAACTTGAAAGAAGAGGTGAAGGCTTACTATGAAGGTTCTTCGAATTAAATTAAGACAAAATCAAGCTTCTTACACTCGAGAAGAGACCAGAGACAACCGTATGACATATCCTTTGCCACCTTATTCAACACTTGTAGGAGCATTACATAGTGCATGCGGATACACCGAATATCATCCCATGGATCTTTCAATACAAGGGAAATACGATTCTATGCAAAGGGAAATATATGTAAATCATGGGCTATTAAACAATAGGCATGATGATAGAAATATATTGATTTATTTATCAAATCCAGAACTTTTAACTGCCGGTTTTATAACAGTAGGAGAGGGCTTAAAGGGTCAAGGCAATAGCTTTCTGAGAAGAAAAACTGTCCGAATAGAAAATGAAAAATTATACCAGAAGTATGTTCATCTTGAAGATTTGAAAAAGGAATTTGAAGTAGAAAAAAAAGAAGTAGTCAAGCCGATGATAGATAGACTAAAAGGCGAAGAGAGGGAATTAAAGGCTAAACAAAACGATTTAGATAAAAAATCAGAAGAGTATATAAAACTCAAGTCAGAAATAGAAGAGCTAAAAGCTGAGTATAAGAGAGTAGACAGAGATTATAAAGAAACATTTATAAGAGAATATGAAAAGCCAAGTTCACATTTTAGGACTCTAGTAAAAGCACCTCAATTCCAAGAAGTACTTTATGATGTAGAATTAGCAATACACATTCGATCAGATGATGGTACTATTCAAGATATAAAGAACAATATAAACAACTTAGTATGTATTGGAAGAAGTGAAGATTTTGTTGAGTTAATTGAGATTAAGGAAGTTGAGCTTAGAGAGCCATATAAAGATGTGAATTTAAAAAATAATTATAAAATGTATGTAAATTTAGACAGGATAATGACTGAAGACGATGATTCTAAGTCCTTCTTAATTTACGATGGTCAAAATAAAAAAGAGGCAAAAGGAACAGTCTATTATTTAAATAAAGAATATGAAATTATTGAGAACAAACGAATATTCAATAAAATTCCTTGCTTATATTCTTCGCTATTTATGTTAGATGACCAATCCGAAGCGTATATTGATGCCGATGAATATTTAACTGATTTTAATTAGGTGATTATATGATTGATGAAAATCTAAAATTTATATATAGAGAAGCAAAAGCTAAGCCAGATGAAACTCTATATGGTCATACATACGAATTGTTAAATCAATACAAGCTCATTAAGAATTTTGGTTATTTGAGAGAAAATTTGTTGAATTTGTTAGAGGTAACCTGTGTATATCATGATATAGGCAAATTGAATCCTATTTTTCAAGAGAGAATAAGAAAGAATAGTCGATTTAACCCTGAAAAAGAAGTTGGACATAATATATTATCTGCATATCTGGTTAATTATTTTATTGAACTAAAAGGTAAAGAAAAAGAAATAGTAATAGCTTCTATTTTAAATCATCATAATTATGTCTCAAACTATGATGTGATAGCTGAACAAAAATTTCTAATAGAAGAAAACTTGTCTAATATAAATGAACAATATTTAAAAATTGATAATGCTGTTTTCAATGAGAACGTTATTAAATCCATAAGAGGGCGTTCGGCCACTAAATTAAAATCAATTAGAAAGAATAATGACTATATTAAAATCAAAGGTTTGCTCCACAAGTGTGATTATTCAGCAAGTGCTCATACAAACTGTGAGCTAGAAAATAATTTTCTAATGGATATGATGAATAATCTTGGATATGAATGGAGAGAGATTCAAGAATATTGTTTGGAGAATCATAATGAAAATGCAGTAATAACTGGCTCTACAGGTTTAGGAAAAACAGAAGCATCCCTATTATGGGCTGGAAATAGTAAAGTTTTTTATGTATTGCCCCTAAGAACAGCTATTAATGCTATGTTCAGAAGAATAAGAGATGAGATAATTCAAATGGATTATATGGATAAAATAGGTTTATTACATGGAGAAACAGCAAGTGTATACTTATCTGATGATAAATCTTCAAAAGAAGAAGTATTAGAGAGTGAAAAATTCTTTGAGTATTACGATAGAACACGGAATATGTCTCTTCCAATAACTATTGCTACACCAGATCAACTATTTGATTTTGTCTTTAAATATCCAGGTTATGAATTAAAACTTGCAACATTCAGCTACTCTAAGATTATAATTGATGAGATACAAGCTTATAGTCCTGATATTTTAGCATATACAATCTACGCTATTAAACGGATAAATACTTTAGGTGGGAGATTTGCCATCTTTACCGCTACTTTAGCTCCGTTTGTTAGAGACTTATTATTAGAAGAAATAGAAGGGGAAACAAAGATAAAGTTTAAAGAAGCTGTTTTTCTAACGGATATAAAGAGGCATAATATGAAAATAGTAGAACAACGAATTACTGCAGAATATATATTTGATGAAATTAAAAGTACCGATATTGAAACTTGTCTAATAGTTATGAATACTGTAAAAGATGCTCAAAACATATATGAAAGACTAAAGGAACTTTCTATTGAAGGTCGATATGATGTTGATCTTAATCTTTTGCATGCTAGATTTACTGTACAAGATAGAGCTAAAAAAGAAGAACAAATTTTAAAAGATGGCAAGAAAATACATTACCTTAAAGGAATACAGACAATCTGGGTTACAACTCAAATAGTTGAAGCCAGTCTTGATATTGATTTCGACTTATTATTTACTGAGCTTTCAGAGCTATTAGGTCTATTTCAAAGATTTGGAAGGTGCTTTAGAAAAAGAGAAAAAATTAATGATAGGCCAAATGTGTATGTATTTACTGAAATTGACGATAAATACTTGACTGGGAGTTCTTATGGTTTTATAGATAAAGGACTTCACATGTTAAGTAAAGAGGCTCTAATTGATAAAGGGAATGGTATAATCACAGAAAAAGAAAAAGTAGATATGATTAACAAGTACTTTACAATGGAAAAATTGCGTTCTAGAAGAGATTCAGAATTTTTAGAAGAATACAGAAAAAGATACGAATACATAGATGATCTAAATGTTGAAGAGCTGGATTTTAATGAGGTTAAGAAAAGATTTAGAAATATTATTTCTTTTAAAGTTATTCCAGAATCAATCTATACTCAGGATTACAAAGTTGCAGAACTTAGAGACAATATAGAAGAAGTAGAACAATTAATTAAAATGGTAAGTTATGAAAAGGAGAAGAAAGATTTAAGGGTAAGTTTAATCAAATTAAAGAATGAGCTAAATGATTATACTCTCAGCGTTGATCCAAGTTTCATTTATAATGCTGATTTAATAGAAATAGGAGGGGAGAAGATATATATTGTAAATAATAAATATAATAATGAAGTAGGATTAACTAGAGAAAAATCAGAGGAAAGTATAACAATATGAGAGATATTAAAATTACTGGCTTAATGATTTATTATTATTTTGTCTGCAAAAGAAAGCTTTGGTTTTCTACTAATAATCTCGATATGGAAAGCGAAAATGAAAACGTTGCCATAGGAAAGTTTATCGATGAAAATTCCTACAAACGTGATAGAAAACACATCCTAATTAATG
Source organism: Alkalibaculum bacchi (assembly GCF_937875145.1). GTDB lineage: Bacteria > Bacillota > Clostridia > Eubacteriales > Alkalibacteraceae > Alkalibaculum > Alkalibaculum bacchi_A. The sequence continues at coordinate 26,855 of NZ_CALNCS010000084.1, forward strand.
ATGAGATTAACATTGATTTTATCAAATCCAATGGAACAATTCATGAAATAAAGAAAAGTAGGAAAATTGAAGAAGCATCCATTTGGCAAGTTAAATATTATTTATATTACTTAGAAAAACTAGGAATATCAGAAATAGAAGCGAAAATAGATTACCCCTTATTAAAGAAAGTAGTAGAGGTTGAATTAAATGGCGATGATCGAGAAAAATTAAAAAAAGTAATAGGGGAAATAAAAATGCTTTTAGAAAGTAGCGTGATTCCTAAAGAAAAGATGAGTGAAAAATGTAAAAAGTGTGCATATTACGACATATGTATTATATAGGAGATTATTATGAAGAAAAGTTTATACATATATCAAAATGGGGAGCTTAAAAGAAAGGATAGTACACTTCGATTTATTAATGAAGAAGGAGATAAAAGAGATATTCCAGTAAACTCGATTTCAGAAATATATTTTTTTGGTGAAAATAGCATAAACACAAAATTGATAACTTTTTTATCACAGCATAATATAATAATTCACTTCTTCAATTATTATGACTTTTATACGGCAAGTCTTATTCCTAAAAGGACAAAAATTTCTGGAAAGTTGACAGTAAAGCAATGTGAATATTACATCGATTCAATTAAGCGGTTAGAATTGGCCAAAAAATTTGTTCTTGCAGCAGGAAATAATATCTATAGAAATCTAAGGTATTATAATGGAAGGGGTAAGGATTTAAGCAAACCAATGAGCGAGATTTCAAGACTTATAAAAAAGGTAGAGAATGTAGAAAAAATCTCTGAACTAATGGGGTTAGAGGGAAACATACATAAAATTTATTATGAGTCTTGGAATATTATTATAGACCAAGAGATAAATTTTGAAAAAAGAATTAAGCGTCCACCAGATAATATGATAAATACATTAATATCATATTTAAATTCTTTAGTATATACAACCGTATTAGGAGAGATTTACAAAACACAACTAGATTCTACAATAAGTTATCTCCATGAACCAGGAACGAGTAGACATTCATTGAGCCTAGATATAGCTGAGATATTTAAACCACTAATAGCGGATAGATTGATTTTTTCATTATTAAACAAAAATCAAATCCAAGAAAAACATTTTACTAAAAATTTAAATTATCTACATATGGAAGAAATGGGCTCAAAAATTATTCTTTCAGAATACGACAAAAGTTTAAAGAGAACTATTAACCATAAGGATTTGAATAAAAGTGTGAGTTATAGATATCTAATAAGACTTGAATGTTATAAGTTAATAAAACATCTTTTAGGTGAAAAAGAATATGAACCTTTTATAATGTGGTGGTAATATGTATGTAATTTTGGTTTATGATATATCTATTGAAGATAAGGGTCAAAAAAGATGGAGAAAAATATTTAAAATATGCAAGCAGTACTTGAACCATATTCAAAATTCAGTTTTTGAAGGTGAAATATTAGAATCAGATTTGTTTGTTTTAAAAGAAAAATTAGAAGCCGAGATCAATAAAGAATATGATTCTGTAATCGTATTTAAGAGTAGAAATGAAAAATGGTTGAACAAAGATATAATAGGTTTAAGGATAGATGATCCTCAATTTATTTAATTGTCGATCCCTTATAATGCAAAATGATATAAAGGTCGACAAGAAATCAAATCAAGGCTAATCATAAGAATAAAAAAAATGTTGTTCTAAGATTTATAAAAATATCAAAATTGGGTAAGGTAGACAAAATGCTTGCCTTGAGCCATTGAATTATCTATGTTAAAATGGATACGCATCTGAATATAACCATAGTGGAATTTAAAGAAGCTAATGACGTAGCAAACGGAGTCAAGACGGCCATCTGAATATAACCATAGTGGAATTTAAAGAAGTGCAGAGGTTATGGGGCAGTATCAGAGTATAGATCTGAATATAACCATAGTGGAATTTAAAGGCAAAAATGACTATCTTTTGTCCCGTCTTAGTCTTTAATCTGAATATAACCATAGTGGAATTTAAAGTTGCACTGTTTAGGTATTCGATTGCTTTTTTGATATATCTGAATATAACCATAGTGGAATTTAAAGAGTAGGTAAGAAGTTTAAAGCAGATTTTGAATCCATATCTGAATATAACCATAGTGGAATTTAAAGTTATAAAAAAGCGTAAAACCGGAACCATCATTAATTTATCTGAATATAACCATAGTGGAATTTAAAGGTTGAAGTTAAGGGCGAAAGCAAGAGGGTAAAAAAGATCTGAATATAACCATAGTGGAATTTAAAGAAAAATAGACCTACATTCGAGAATTATTCTAAGAAATCTGAATATAACCATAGTGGAATTTAAAGATTTCCATATAAGCATATGCCCAAACTCTACAATCAATCTGAATATAACCATAGTGGAATTTAAAGTAAGTGATTCATCTTGCATTGTAATTGAAGCTACTGCATCTGAATATAACCATAGTGGAATTTAAAGTTCTATAAGGTGTTCAATTTCGTGTTCTTGTCTACATCTGAATATAACCATAGTGGAATTTAAAGAAACACATAGTGGTACAAGCAATAGCTTCTAGATATATCTGAATATAACCATAGTGGAATTTAAAGAAAAGTGATAATGGTTTTAGAATTGTACAAGCCCCAGATCTGAATATAACCATAGTGGAATTTAAAGTGCTAATACCTGTTTCTTGTTGTATTTTATCTTTGAATCTGAATATAACCATAGTGGAATTTAAAGTAATCATTGTAAAGCACACCCTCATCACTAATATATATCTGAATATAACCATAGTGGAATTTAAAGGACATATATCGAGATACTGTTGGTTGTGATAGTTTTATCTGAATATAACCATAGTGGAATTTAAAGCCAGTACCAATCGCAGTACCAAATAGAGCAATTAAATCTGAATATAACCATAGTGGAATTTAAAGATTAAAAGAAATAGCATAGGAGGAACCACAGTGGCATCTGAATATAACCATAGTGGAATTTAAAGCAGCAAATAACTGTAAATTCATTTCGATTGGGTTATAATCTGAATATAACCATAGTGGAATTTAAAGACCTGGTTTAGGTATCTTTACTTCCTGATTTACCCAATCTGAATATAACCATAGTGGAATTTAAAGTGAGAATCTTATCAAATACTTTAAAGAAGTAGACCTTATCTGAATATAACCATAGTGGAATTTAAAGATTTTTAGGATGTTCTCTGCTTTCTGGATAGCCTTTTCATCTGAATATAACCATAGTGGAATTTAAAGTTCATCCTTCGCATAATTATCATAATGTGTCATATTATCTGAATATAACCATAGTGGAATTTAAAGTGAGCTTAGATATACAGGTCAAGGAACGCCAGTAGCATCTGAATATAACCATAGTGGAATTTAAAGTTTATGTAAGACTGTTTTCTTTTGCCGTTTTGATTGGATCTGAATATAACCATAGTGGAATTTAAAGAGTCTATTGTCAAAGTACCTAAAATCAGCGATATAATCTGAATATAACCATAGTGGAATTTAAAGTATTCGCTTCTCTGGTCAGGTGCTCTTCTGTATCTTTTATCTGAATATAACCATAGTGGAATTTAAAGTGTTTTTCATCGTTGCGATTAACTTATGCAGTTTACATCTGAATATAACCATAGTGGAATTTAAAGGTCTACACTTCTGGCTACGTCAGCTACGGCCACGTTATCTGAATATAACCATAGTGGAATTTAAAGGAATAAACGGTGCGACCACTACTATAAAAGCTAACAAATCTGAATATAACCATAGTGGAATTTAAAGATCTATGACGTGGCAACGCAAATCAACGACGGTTTAAATCTGAATATAACCATAGTGGAATTTAAAGCTTTACTGGTCGATTATAGGCATTTCCTAGGATGCCATCTGAATATAACCATAGTGGAATTTAAAGTCGTAAATCTCTTTACCGTTCTTGTCTTTGAGTCCTATCTGAATATAACCATAGTGGAATTTAAAGTCATTTGTAATATTGAAATCGAACATCTTAAATTTAATCTGAATATAACCATAGTGGAATTTAAAGCTGCGAAAGCAAGGAGGAAAACGAAATGAAACTTCCATCTGAATATAACCATAGTGGAATTTAAAGGATAGGTTTTATACGGTTAAAGTTAACTCAATTATTATCTGAATATAACCATAGTGGAATTTAAAGGTATATGGTCCAGTAACGTATATTAAATCGGGTCTGATCTGAATATAACCATAGTGGAATTTAAAGTTGATAATAAATCACATTATCTATAATGCCGCTTTGATCTGAATATAACCATAGTGGAATTTAAAGATTTTTTATGTATTGTTGAAGAAATGTTCCTGTTAATCTGAATATAACCATAGTGGAATTTAAAGAAAGAAATGCTTTGCAATTGTTTTACCGTAGCCTTTATCTGAATATAACCATAGTGGAATTTAAAGTGATACCTTGCTAGGTTTTCCGCTGTCGCTCCCCAGCATCTGAATATAACCATAGTGGAATTTAAAGGGAGACTAGATGTTTTTGATTCTCACGGTAAAATTTATCTGAATATAACCATAGTGGAATTTAAAGCGTCTAATATATACCATGTTCCTTTTAAGATCTCTTATCTGAATATAACCATAGTGGAATTTAAAGGTCATTTCTATGTACTCGTCTAATCTCTGTATTCTATCTGAATATAACCATAGTGGAATTTAAAGGTATATGGTCCAGTAACGTATATTAAATCGGGTCTGATCTGAATATAACCATAGTGGAATTTAAAGTATAGCAAGCTGCTGTAATGGAAAAAGAAAGACAGCATCTGAATATAACCATAGTGGAATTTAAAGGGCAAAAGAAGCCCCGATAACGAGCGAGAATGGAGCTATCTGAATATAACCATAGTGGAATTTAAAGTTCGTATAGATCCATCTCATCCCAGTTCGCCGGACAATCTGAATATAACCATAGTGGAATTTAAAGGTATTACCCGATGAGTATCAAGCAATCAGTAGAAAGAATCTGAATATAACCATAGTGGAATTTAAAGAAAGATCCATAAGAGATAAGCTAAGTAGATTTACTCAATCTGAATATAACCATAGTGGAATTTAAAGTATAGAAAGTTTCATGCACTACGACAT
>NZ_CALNCS010000085.1 GCF_937875145.1 Alkalibaculum bacchi
ACTACTAGTGTGAGAATGGCAATAATAACGATATTAGCCATATTTGATGCTATCCAAGTAAACATATAAAGGCCTCCTCTAATTTATACTTTACTTTCTATAGATCGATTTACTCTACTTCTGGGTATAATTTCATTTTATTTCTTTTATTTGTTTCATTTGTATTAGGTGTTCTAAAGATTAGATACAACATTCCTATTAATACTACAAATCCTGCTGCTGTTCCAAAAGTGAAAACACCACTTGATAGGAATAAACCAATTTGGTAGAAAATCAAGGATACTGCATAAGCTAAGCCAAACTGATATCCAATTGTAAACCAAGTCCATTTTGCATTGTTCATTTCTCTCATAATCGCACCTATTGCTGCAAAGCAAGGAGGGCACAATAAATTAAATATCATAAAACTATATGCTGCAAGAGGGGTAAAATGTGCTGCAATCGTTCCTAATTGATTAAAAGACCCTTCTTCTACAATAGATAGTGCATCACCTGTTATTCCATAAAGAACGCCAAATACTGCTACTACTTCTTCTTTTGCTAAAATACCCATTACCGTTGCAACTGCACTTTGCCAATTTCCAAAGCCTATTGGAGCAAATAATGGTGCAACTATTCCACCAATTACAGAAAGAATACTATGATCCATATCTTCAACCATTCCAAAGGACCCATTTGCCATACCAAAATTAGATAAGAACCAGATAATCATACTAGATAGTAAGACTACTGTACCCGCTCTTTTTACAAAGGAAAAACCTCTTTCCCAAGTACTCTTAAATACACTCTTTGAGCTTGGAATGTGATAAGCAGGTAGTTCCATAACGAAAGGAGAAGATTCTCCTGCAAACATCTTTGATTTCTTTAATATAACACCTGAGATTACAATAGCACCAATACCTAAGAAATATGCACTAGGAGCAACCCACCAAGCTCCTCCAAACAATGCTCCAGCAATAAGTGCAATGATTGGAAGTTTTGCGCCACATGGCATAAAAGTCGTAGTCATGATGGTCATTCGTCTCTCTTGCTCATTTTCAATAGTACGAGATGCCATTACTCCAGGAACACCACAACCTGTTCCAATTAACATAGGAATAAAAGATTTTCCTGAAAGGCCAAAACGTCTAAATAATTTATCTAAGATAAATGCTACACGTGACATATAACCGCACTCTTCAAGGATAGCCAATAAGAAAAACAGTACAAACATCTGTGGTACAAAGCCAAGAACAGCGCCGACGCCACCTACTATACCATCTACAACTAACCCCGACAACCAAGGAGATACTCCTGTACTTTCAAACCATGCTCCTAAAGGTGCAATAATCCACTCTCCAAAAATCGTATCATTCGTAAAATCCGTTACAAAAGTACCAACTGTAGTGACTGAAATATAATAAACAGAAAACATGATTACAGCAAAGATAGGTAGTGCCAGCCATCTATTGGTAATAATTGCATCTACTTTATCTGAAGTAGTAAGATCTGATCCATTTTTCTTTACATAGATTCCCTTTATTGTCTCAGTAATATAATTATATCTTTCATTAATAATAATACTTTCACTATCATCATCTAAAGTCTTTTCTACAAAGGTAATTATTCCATCTACATTAGAGTCTATATTTAATTCCTTTAGTACTTTTTTATCTCGTTCAAATAGTTTTATTGTATACCAACGCCTTTGAGTTATGTCAATTTCTTTTGGTAATTGGTCTTCTATGCTAGAAAGAGCCTTTTCCACCTCTGGGCTAAAAATTCCTTTGGGTACTTTTTTCTTAGGATTTTGCACTAGTTTTACAACCTTATTTATGAGCTCTTTTGTTCCAGTACCATCTAATGCTGTTATTTCGACAATTTCGCAACCAATAGCCTTTGAGAGCTTTGCCGTATCGATTTTATCTCCTCGTTTTTTGACGATGTCCATCATATTGATTGCTACAATGACTGGAATGCCTAGCTCTAATAATTGGGTAGTCAAATATAAATTCCGTTCTAGATTCGAACCATCTATAATATTGATAATTGCATTAGGCTTTTCGTTAATGAGGTAATTTCTTGTAACTACTTCTTCTAAAGTATATGGAGAAAGAGAATAAATTCCAGGTAAATCCATTAGTATAGCATCTTCATGGCCTTGTATCTTTCCCTCTTTTTTTTCTACAGTAACTCCTGGCCAGTTACCAACGTATTGATTTGATCCTGTCAAATCATTAAATAAAGTGGTCTTCCCACTATTAGGATTTCCCGCAAGTGCAATTTTTGTAACCATATAAAAATCCCTCCTCTTAGTTAGACTCTGCTAACTCCCTTACGTACTTTTACTTACTTATTCTACTTCAATGTTTGCTGCATCGCATTTTCGAAGAGAAAGCTCGTAGCCACGAACATTTATTTGTAATGGATCCCCAAAGGGAGCTACTTTTCGGATAAAAATTTCAGCACCTTTTGTAATACCCATGTCCATAATTCTACGTTTAAGTGCACCTTGTGTATGAAGTTTAACAACTTTTACTTTTTCACCTATTTTTGCATCGTTTAAATTCATGGATTTTTCCCCCTTAATATATTGCATTTTTATGATTGTTAGACTACGCTAACCCCCTATTGCATATTAGGAAGCATCCGCTAACTCTTGATTAAAGTTTACCACCGCTAACTACTTATGTCAATATAATTTATGGAAAAAATTAATAAAAAAAAATAAATATTTTAAGAATCTTGTATACATATATGAATACATAATCAGGATTACATAAGCTGCGCCTGCATCCCATGCCATTTGAATGCCATCTCCTGTAAGCCCTGGAATGCGGTATGAAAAGATATCTTTTCCCCATTCATATGGAGCGTGCTTTTTAATAAACTCTGGGCTATCTCCAAAACCACCTGTAGAAATAATAACTGCTCCAGCATAAACTTCTAGATCTCCTTCTTTATCATTAGCTACTACATCAATGATCTCTCCATCCTCTTTAATAAGACTTTTTACAGGAGTTTCTAATAGAATTTCTACACCTAATTCATCTGCTCGTTCTGTCATTGCTTTGATCATTGTTGCAGCTGCTCGAAGACCTGGATTTCCAGTTTTAGGTTTTACTATATGCCACGTTGCTTCTGAAAATGGTCAATGTATCAGCCTCTTCAAAATACGATTATTATATGGACTTACAAGTAATGCATCTTCTATAAGAAATTTTTTGATTCGCGAAGTATTTAGAATTAAGGCTTTCTTTCACTTTCTACTTTTCACTATTATGTAATTTTTCAAGGGTGTTTTTAAATTGGGCTGTAAACATAATGGCAGTGACTGTAACAGCTATTATGTCTGCTATTGGTTCTGCCAAGAATACTGCATTAACTTTATCCTCCATAAACAATGGCAATATAAATATGAATGGAATCAATAGGATTACCTTACGTAAAAGGGCAAGAAATACAGATATCTTTGCTTTGCCAAGGGCGATAAAAGTCTGTTGGCAACTGATTTGGATGCCAAACACCAAAGATGCCGCCATATAAATCCTCAGTGCTGAAATCGTAGTTTGAACTAAACTTTGATCAGACGTAAATATACGAGCAAACATCTGGGGGAACAGCATAACTATTGCCCACAGTGCTGTAGAATAAATCACAGAGGCTTTTAGTAGTAATGTAAAAGTCTCTTTCACCCTAGATGAGTTTCTAGCACCATAATTATAGCTGACAATAGGCTGGGCTCCCTGAGTCAACCCCATCAAAGGTAGCATGGAAAATTGCATTATGCTTGTTAGAATCGTCATAGCCCCTACTGCTAAATCTCCACCATACTTCTGTAAAGATATGTTAAAGGCAATAGCAATGATACTCTCTGTTGCCTGCATTATAAATGGAGATAATCCAAGGCCGATGCATGACCAAAGAATTTTAGAATCTATTTTCATATATTCCTTTTTAATCTTCAGTAAGGTGGTTTTACCTCTTAAAAATCGAATTACCCATATAGCAGAAATAGCCTGTGAAATGATGGTCGCAAACGCAGCACCTTTTACCCCCATACCAAGGCCAAACATAAAAATTGGATCAAGTATAATATTTACTATAGCCCCAATAGTTACTGTAATCATGCTTGTTTTAGCAAAACCTTGAGCTGTGATAAATGCATTTAAGCCCAAGGACAGCTGTACGAATACTGTTCCAATAGCGTATATATTCATATAATCTAATGCATATCCAATCGTATTTGAACTTGCTCCAAAAAGCATTAGCATTTTTTTACCAGCAGCAAGTACTGTGATAGTTAATATAATCGATACTAGGATTAGTGCTGTCGTACAATTGCCAAGTATTTTTTCAGCAGTCTCCTTATCTTTTCTCCCCATCATAATCGATGCCCTAGAGGCACCCCCTACACTTACCAATGAAGCAAATGCCGCAATAACCATAATCATAGGCATCGTCACACCTACACCAGTCAACGCCTCAGCTCCTGTTTCAGGGATATGGCCTATGTACATCCTATCTACCATGTTATATAAAACATTGACGATCTGTGCTGTAATAGCAGGAAAGGACATGCTAAAAAGCAACTTCCCTATGCTTTTGGTCTGTAGATCATTTTCTTGTAATTTCCCCATTTACTCATCCTCCAATCTGTCTTTAAGCTCTTCTGAAATGTTGTAATTTCATTTAAGTTGTGCTAATGGGTCTACTATTAAACAAAAAAAGAACATCAATTTCATTTTAAGTTAATTGAAGTTCTTTTATTTTGATATAAAAGGGTTCAATCTATTTTACTGCTTTAAAATGTAAATGTAAAGCTCTCATTATCACGACAGGGTGCCATTCTAGCTTTGTCGTATATTGTAATATTGCTTTTTGCAAACGTAATCCCTATGCCTTTATGAATATTTTATTATATAGGAATGCATTAAACAACGAATAACAGAAATGCCAAAATCTCAACAAAATGAGCTCCATACCAACTATAATTGCATAGCTAATATGGAGCTTTTTATTCACTTACTTATATTTCTATTCTTACGTTCGTTGATATTTCACCAAAATTTAACAAAACCTTACAAATGCTTTATTATAATTTGAGGTTAACATCCCCACAAAGCGTCGCTGTCAATGCTATTTTAATAAGATTGAGATAGCATAAAGACATTGTAATTAATTTCACGAAAATATACCTGAAGTTATATCTTAGATACTTCCATATTTACACCAATATCAGCAGGCTTTCCAAAATAAACCCATGTCGTATTAATTACATCAACGCCTGTTGCAGCATATTCACCTATATTATCAGCATTGATTCCACCTGTACCTATCAATGTTATCGCTGGATTTATATTTCTTATGTCATATACAATTTCACCCAGCTCTTTTGGCGATATTTTATCAAATTGTATCGCGTCCACGCAGCTCCTGCTCAACTTAATCGCTTCTTCTCTGCACTTAGCCTCAACAGTTATCTTTTTCTCATATGCTCTGGTCTTGATGTCATCTAACTTACTTAACAAGCCATCAATTCCGCCCAGGAAAGTCATATGCTGTTCGAAAATCAGTATCGTTTCCGATAATCCAAGCCTGTGCGGCAATGCCCCTCCATCCATAGCGGCTTTTATTGAGAGTTCCTTAGTACCAGGAAATATTTTACGGGTCGTAACCACTTCTATTCTTGAATTTATTTTCTTTGCAGTTTCGACTAGTTTTCTTGTTCTTGTGGCAATTCCGGAGCAATATTCAAGTATATTCATGCATACTTTCCAGGCCATATGAAGGCTTTCCACGGTGCCCTGTGCTGATATAAAAACATCACCAGCATTTACTGCTGTGCCTGAAGGAATAATACTATTTATTTTTATTCCTAGTTTTTCAAAAATCCTTTTTACTTCATCGGTTCCGCTTATCACCGCATTTTGCCTTGAAGTGAAAGTAATACTTCCTATTCGATTTCCGATATCTAACACATGTGTCGTCAAATCAATATAAGGTATATCCTCTTTAATAAATCTATCAATTGTTTCATCTGTTATAAACAAAATATTTACCTCCTACATTATAATAATTAAGCAGTTTCCAGTTGTATTGCTGAAAAACGTGTAAAACTTAGCTCTAAAAGCTTTTACTATTTCAATAATTGGCCGTCTTTTCACTAAAGCTTCATTGTTTAAGACGTACCCTTCCTTCAATCTACCCGTGCCCACTTCTTTAAGGGCCTGATGGTAAAAAACTCAAGAAGAATCAGGATAATAAGTAATATGACAACCCAGGCAAATAGATTTTCGGTTTCCAGGTATGCCCTGGAGATAAAGATTCTTTGTCCCATACCGTCTTCGGCGCCTAGCATTTCTGCCATAATTGTCAACCTAACTGAAGATGCCATTCCCAGCGAAAAACCGGTAATCAGGTGCCCGCGCATGCCTGGTATGCAAATTTTAGTCATTTTTTTAAATGCCGGCATGCGGTATACATCTGCCATTTGCTTCAACTCCGTATCTATCGAATGAATACCAGTTGCCGTATTCGTATGCATGACGGGAAATACCAGCAATGAGACAATAAATACAGCCATTTTTGTTCCCATACCAAACCAAACCATTGCTATTGTAAAAAGGATGATGGCCGGTACTGAAAGTAAGAATATAATTGTCGGCTCGATTATTAACTCCACCTTTTTGAAGATTCCAGCGAATACACCTGTTACAGTCCCAACTGTCAGTCCAAGAATCAAACCCATCAATTGCCTCGAAAATGTGATCTTCAGATTCTCTGTCAATTCACCATTGATTACAATTTGGATGATAGCACGTAAGGTCTCAACGGGCGACGGTATAATCACAATGCTGTATCTCATAGACATCAGTTGCCAACCCGCCAACACTAAACCAATGCCAATAATATACCAAATTCTATTATTTGTAGTAGAAGCCATCATCCGGCAATTTACCTCCGAATGCTTTGACATCAGTCGTCGTCGTCAATTCCTTAAAAAACGCCATAATTTCCTCTTTGCATTCTATAGCAGGCTTAGGATCCAGACGGGCATATTGAATTGATTGAGCAACGGCCATAGCCTTCATTGTAGGAACATGCTTTTCCACAATAGGACCGGCTTCCTGTCCATGCTTGTTGACCCATCCAGCTGCCTCTATATAGGCCTTCTCAAATGCAACAATTTGCTCTGACGAAACTCCACTGCCATTGACGACGACAATCCCAGCCATGGGGAATTTCTTATTCTTTTGACCCGGAAGTTTCCCCCATTCCTCAGTTAAATCCAGTATCCTGTTAATTTTTACATTTGCTTTTTTCGCATTCAACGAAGCAATACTCGCTTGTGGCTCATTGAGAACAGCATATTTAACATCACCGGAAATCATACGCTGTGAAGCTTCTGTCATGTCGAGATAAGTAATCTTCACATCCTTGTCCGGGTCTATACCACTCTTGATCAGCAAGTGACGGAAAATATGATCATGTATTCCGCCTTTACCTGATACGATAACTTCCTTTCCTTTCAAATCTTGAAGAGATACAATGTCATTCTCAGTGCTCATGACATAGAGCATACCCCATACAGTAACCATCACAAGCTGTGTGTCCATACCCTTGTTATAGGTCAATAATGCATTGCTAATGGGCGTGCTACAGAGATTGACTTCCCTAGAGGTAATCATCGCCGTAAGCTGCTCACTATTCTGCCATGGCTGAAGAACTATATCACTGTTTTTTTCGCTCATCGTTGTCAGCGCATATGTAACAGGACCTGGTGCGCTACCAATCTTCAAATTCAATTCATCAAAAGAGACAGGTGTTGATTGCGTTTTTGTCGTTTCTGTTGTTGGTGTAGTTTCTGTCGTTCCGGTATTTTCTCTGCATCCTGTTGCGCCTACGATTAGCGCTATACATATCATGAGAGATAAAATTATTTTTTTCATCAGTTATGCTCCATTTCTCTCTTATTATTTTTGTGCAAAGCTGATATGATTTTTCCCTCCAGTTCATTTTTATATTTTGGGTCTCTCCTGTCTTTCGGGTTCATCATGATGTCAAGAATGATCCGGCAGGGTCTACCACCAACAACTACGATACGGTCACTTAGTTTAAAAGCTTCCTGGATATCGTGGGTCACCATGACGGTTGTGCACATGTGCCAGTTTTCAAGTGTCAAAATCAAATCCTGCATTTCTATTTTTAGCGCTTCATCCAGTCCAGAAAACGGTTCGTCAAGCAAGAGCAAATCAGGCTGAATCACAAAGGCACGACCGATAGAGACCCGTTGCTTCATGCCACCGCTCAGTTGTTCCGGATAGTATTCCCCGAAGTATTCAAGCCCAATTTTAGGCAGGACTTGCTGCACAATCTTCTTTCTCCTGCGCACATCTCTGATCAAGTTGTAGAGCCCCACCTCGATATTTTGTTCTACCGTCATCCATGGGGGAAGCCGTGGTTCCTGGAAAACATAGGCGACGCGTTCGTTGTCCAAGGTAATCTTTCCGTAATCCGGTTTTAATATCCCCGCAAGTACATTAAGAATAGTTGTCTTACCGATGCCGGATGGACCAAAGAGGCAGATGAATTGTTTTGTCTCTCCTTTAAGGCTAAAGTCTTCCAGTACGTTGAGATTGTCATAATTTATCACAATACTTTCCATTTCAAACAAAGCGGCTCCCCCTTATGATGCGCTGTTTTTCATAGCCTGACGAAAGCTATCCCAGCCTGTCCATTTGAGTACAGAACTCTTATTTATAAAAATTTCAGGGGGCTTGACTTCATTGGAAACCGGAACAAATGACTGTTGCTTGAGAAAATTCTGAACTTTTGAAGATAACATGAAATCCCCAAGTTTCAACAGACTTTCGTCAAGGCCCTTTTTCCAGGCGATAATCTGGGGCATGCATAGGAGTCCGTCCTCCGGCCAGATCATCCTGATCTTATAGTTTTCTGAAATTTTTCCAAAAGTAATATTTGTAATTCCTAGAGAAAATTCTCCGTTTCTTACAGCCTCTATCACATTAGGTGGCATCCCACTGCATGTAATATTTTCTTCTATCGCCTGTGCCTGATTCGGATTCTGATATTTCAAAATAGCCCGAATAACCTTCGGTGCCATGTGTTCTTTTCCCGGCATCATAATGCGTCCCTTCCATTTGGGATGGAGCAGCTCACTCCAGGTACGGGGAATTTCGGAAGCATCTGTATAATCCGGATTGTAAAACATAACAAAGGGAACAATGCCAAAGGTGTGAAAATACCCCTGAGGATCGATAAACCCGCTGCATTGAAATGCTTTACTGATGGGAAAACGTCCGGATGTACTAATCAAATCCCTAAGAATGTACTCATCTGTCTGCACCGCAAGCTCCGGCATAAATCCAATCATGATATCTCCATGGTTCAGACCCTTCTCTCCTTTAGTACCACATGCATGGCAATTTTCAATTTCAATTTCCGTGTGATATTCTCCTGTGCCTGATTCAATATGTTCCCTTAGAATCTCTTCGAGGCCCCGGCTCATATTGAGTGGCAGCTGAATTTGTATTTTAACCATCTTTTTTATTCTCCTGTTATATAATTTTTTGATGCTAAATTTCTATTGCTTTTAATATTCCTCCAGCATTTCGCCGCTGCGCATCGTTCGGCGTAGCTTAACCATTCTGTCATCAGTAAATTCCAATTTCCGAAGTGTTTCCTTTTCTTTTTTCGTACGTCGAATAACCCTGTGGATCTCGCCATTTTTGATTACTAACCGGGTGTGAGCAAGCAATGCCAGGAGTGGGTCGTGTGTTGTCAGAAAGATGATTTTATCCTCGCCTGTCAGAAGCTTTAAGGCTTTTCGCCTGTTGATCCCAGCATTTTCTATTTCATCAATCAACACGATGGGGGCCGATGACAGCAGTGCGCAGTCAGCGATCATCAGGGCTCTTGATTGACCTCCACTTAGCTCTGCCACATTGCTCTCCATCTCAAATTTTTCTCCTGCCAACGAATTTGCTAGCTCTATAATCCTTTCAATTCTCCCGCTGGCATCTGGCGTGGGCCAGCAGCGGGAATGCATGCCAAGAAAGTCACGCACTGTTAAATCGATAACGAAGTGCATGTTTTGCGAAAGCTGCGCTACAATTTTCTTCCTTGCTCTCCCTTTTTTGTTTTTTGAGGTTGTTTCACCATTTATCAATATACGTCTTCCAGTCGGTGTATTTCCGTTCGCACCACATTCTATGTCTTCAAGCAGTCGGCTCTTTCCACTTCCCGTAGGGCCTACCACTGCGATGATATCCCCGGGATAAAATGTCAGAGGTTTAAATTTTTCTGGTTCTCGGTTTTTACCATATCCGGGGCATAACGTTATGTTTTCGATTTCCTTCAAAGGCTTCTCGAGCATGTCCTTCATGACTATCAGATAATCATCAAACTGCTGTGTGATCATACGAGCATTCATATTTTGGAAAGCATAAAAGGACTCTTTTTGCTTAAATAGCATGTTACTGAGTGTGTCGTCTTGGTCGATAACGCAACCGATCTGCTCCAACCAGTCTTTAGCGTAGGGATGCTCGATAAAAAGCAACTTCACCGGTTTTTCCAAATATTTTTCAATCATTTTTATCTATCTCCATATCTCTTTCCCGAATTTCAACCTTTCTGAGATTGCCCAGTTGGTACTGTGCACCAATGTTCGTCTCTCCAAGACAGTACGAACAGAGGGCCATTGGCATCGGATAGCGCAACTTATTCTCTGTGACCTTTGAATCGATGGAATAACCATCTAATATCTCAATTAATTCCGTCAACCCCTGCCCTGTCAAACCGTTAACGTGAAAAATTTCGGCATGAGGGTTGACACATTGAACATTCATCTCAAATACTTCCCGTTCAGCTTGGGACACGATGTCGCTCTTTGTAATTACAACTATATCCGCAAACCGGAGCATTGGCCCGATTTTCATTGGAGTGTGCACACCACTCATCTGGTCTATGACACAGACTGCTGGTATGTCCCGAATATGAGGAGCACACCGGTTGCAAAGTCCTGCGCTTTCTGATAACAGGATGTCAAAGTTGAGTTCAGTACCCCAATTAAATACATCTTCAATGTTGCTGATGTAGTAATGGTCCGGACACTGTTGTCCAGAAATTCCTAACAAAACCGGCACTTTCAAACGGGCGTAAATCTTATCGTCATTACTTTGAAGACAATCAAATTTTACTACGCCTACCTTTGTACCTCTATCAAGATACGCACGGATCATCCTTGAGATGACTGATGTCTTTCCAGAGGAAGGGGGACCGGAAAAGGTGATTAATTTCATTCCCTATTTCATTTCCTTTCATTATGTAATATCCTCATCATATTAAACAATATATAAGCCAAACCAACTAAAGCCAACTGTAAAAATTATATATTAAGTTGTATTTATTGTCAATATTTTATCCGCGAAGAGGACTACCCTAATCATTAACCTCATCTTTCAATAAAATATTTACCTAAACATGCTTTCATTACAAATATTTATAACGAAAAAAAGTACTGCCCATTAACCTTATTAAGTGACAGTACCGTTTGTAACTACTAAATTAAAATGGACAGAAATTGTAGTTTGACAATTTGAATGCAGAAAATTTCATGAAATATATTCTAGAAATTATAAAAAATATAGTCAAATAGAGAACTATTGATATGAGCCATAAGAGCACCGCATTATGACGGCATATTGACTTTACGACTCTAATTTAGTATAATGTGTAAACTTATACAAAAACTTAAATTTAGGGAGGAATCGCTGTGATATTATCTTTTGATTTTGTTAAAGAACTCAAAAAAGCTCTACAGGACAACTTTTCCGTATATTTGCATTTCCATGACGGCTGTGGTGGTCAGTCTTTTTCTTTAGAGCAAACAAGCGACGACATTAAATTATTCATTCATGATTATTTAAAAAAGGACAACCTAACAGCAGTTTTTGCAGACGACAATTTATGGTTTACCGTTAAGGAGAAATAAGATCACCTTACATTAAATCAAATCCATAGGATCTTTCTTTAGTTTACAAAAATAGAGTATTGTTCTTAATCTTTCTAAAGGACAATGCCCTATTTTTTTATAAAAAGAGGGTATTATCTCTTTCATTTACAAGAAATAATACCCTTACTTTATTTATCAACTTATAGTTGATTCTTCTTTTAGAACTGCTTGTGCTGCAGCTAATCTTGCAATTGGAACTCTATATGGTGAGCAAGAAACATAGCTTAAACCTGTTTTATGGAAGAATTCGATTGATTTTGGATCTCCACCGTGTTCCCCACAGACGCCTATTTTAAGATTTGGATTAGTCGTTCTTCCAAGTTTTACGCCTAAGGCTACTAGCTTTCCAACGCCTTCTTGATCGATGCTTTGGAATGGATCATCTGGTAATACATCTTTTTCCCTGTATTCGCTTATAAATTTACCTGCGTCGTCTCTAGAAAATCCATAAGTCATTTGAGTTAAATCGTTCGTACCAAAGGAGAAGAACTCTGCCTCTTTGGCGATTTCGTCTGCAATTAATGTAGCTCTTGGTATTTCGATCATCGTTCCTACGGAGTATACCAAAGAAGAATTGTTTTCTTCTTTAACTTTTTCTGCTGTTTCTACGACGACTTTTTTCACATATTCTAACTCTGCTTGAATGCCTATTAATGGGATCATAATTTCGGGTATAATCGTACAGTTTTCTTCTTTTGATACTTCAATAGCTGCTTCCATAATTGCTCTTGTCTGCATTGCTGCTATCTCTGGATAAGTAACTGCTAATCTACATCCTCTATGACCTAACATTGGGTTAATTTCTTGTAGACTGTGAATAACGGCTTTTAATTCATCTACTTCCATATCAAAATCTTTAGCTAAAGCTATAATGTCCTTTACTTCTGTTGGTAAAAATTCATGTAGTGGTGGGTCTAATAATCGAACAGTTACTGGTTTTTCTTTCATTATTTTATATAGACCTTTAAAGTCTCCCTTTTGCATTGGCATTAATAAGTCTAAAGCCTGTACCCTTTGCTCTGTTGACGTAGATAAAATCATGCGGCGGACTACAGGGATTCTCTCTTCATCAAAGAACATGTGCTCTGTTCTACATAAACCGATACCTTCTGCTCCAAAATCTAATGCAGTTTGTGCCTCTCTTGGCGTATCTGCATTTGTGCGAACTTTCATTCTTCGAATCTCATCTGCCCAATTCATTAAGGTACCAAAGTTACCAGATAATTCTGGTTTTACAGTCTTAATGCTTCCTTTATATACCTTTCCAGTACTACCGTCTAAGGATATGTAATCCCCTTCAGCAATTCTTACATCACCTATAGTGAATAATTTTAGTTCTTCGTCTACTTTTGCCATTTCGCAACCAGCTACACAGCATTTTCCCATACCTCTTGCTACAACTGCAGCATGAGAAGTCATACCACCTCTAGAAGTTAAGATTCCCTCTGCAGCAATCATTCCTTCAATATCTTCTGGTGACGTTTCTCTACGAACTAAAATTGCCTTTTCTCCATCTGCAACCGCTTTTGCGACATCTTCTGCATTAAAGTATACTCTACCTGTAGCTGCTCCTGGAGAAGCTGGTAATCCTTGCGCTAAAGGAGTTGCTGCCTTCATCGTTTCAGGGTCAAAATTAGGGTGAAGTAATTGATCCAATTGCTTTGGCTCTATTCTTTGAATGGCTTCTACTTTTGTGATTAAGCCTTCGTCTACCATCTCCGTTGCAGCCCTTAGTGCAGCATGAACTGTTCTTTTACCACTTCTCGTTTGAAGCATATATAATTTACTTTGTTCTATTGTAAATTCCACATCTTGCATATCTCTATAGTGTTTTTCAAGAAGTTGTGTAATATCTTCAAATTGCTTGTATATTTCAGGCATGATTTCGGATAATTCATCAATCGATTTTGGCGTTCTAATACCTGCTACTACATCTTCTCCTTGTGCATTAATCAAAAATTCGCCAAATAATTTCTTTTCACCTGTAGATGGGTTTCTTGTAAAGGCAACTCCTGTACCACAATCATCACCCATATTTCCAAATACCATAGATTGTACATTTACAGCAGTGCCTATATCGTGTGGTATTTCATTTAAATTACGATATGTATTTGCTCTAGGATTGTCCCAAGACATAAATACGGCATTAATAGCATACATTAATTGCTCTTTTGGATCTTGTGGAAAATCTATTCTTCTTTCTTTTTTCACAATAGCTTTAAATTCTTCAACGATATCTTTTAGATTTTCTACTGTTAACTGAGTATCATCCATATAATCATTGTCTTCTTTAAATCGATCTAATACGCCTTCAAATTTATATTTTTCAATTTCTAATACTACATCTGCAAACATCTGTATAAATCTTCTATAACTATCATAAGCAAAACGTGAATTATTTGATTTTTTAGCAAGGGTTAATACCGTTTGATCATTAAGACCGAGGTTTAATATCGTATCCATCATTCCTGGCATAGAAAATTTTGCACCTGAACGAACAGAAACTAGTAGCGGATTATCTTGATCACCAAATTTTTTACCCGTTTGTTCTTCAAGGTGTAATAGTGCCGCATCTATCTGCTCTTTTATTTCATCTGTAAGGTTTTTATCATTTTTATAAAATACGGTACAAGCCTCAGTAGAGACTGTTAGCCCTGGAGGTACAGGTAAACCAATATTAGTCATTTCTGCTAAATTAGCACCTTTTCCGCCAAGAATTGCTTTCATTTCTGCATTGCCCTCTTTAAATAAATATACATATTTTTTGCTCAAAGTAAATCCTCCTTACGAATTATTGATAATATTATATTTGCAGTTTCTTCTATTGCTTTATGAGAAACATTAATAACAGGACACCTTAATTTGCGAAAGAGATCATCGGCATATTGCAACTCTAACATGATTCGCTCTAAACTGGCATAGTTTGCAACAGTATAATCTAGTCCTAATGCTTTTAACCTTTCCTTGCGAATACCATTTAATTTATCAGGATTATTTGTCAATCCAATAATCTTTTTATTAGATATTTCAAATAATTCTTTAGGTGCGTCTACTTCCGGCACAAGAGGAATGTTCGCAACTCTAAGATTTTTATTAGCCAGATACATACTTAGGGGCGTCTTTGATGTTCTAGACACACCTACCAGTACTACATCTGCCTTTTTAATACCTCTTGGATCTTTACCATCGTCGTATTTGACGGCAAATTCAATAGCCTCTACTTTTTTAAAATAATTTGCATCTAATCGTCTATTTAAACCGGCTTCATAAAGAGGTTCCTGACCTGTAATATCCCTCAAAGTATGAATTACTGGCCCCAATACGTCAATCGCTTTAATATTGTATTTGCTAGCAGCATTGTTCATGTATTCCTTCATTTCAGGAACTGCCAAAGTGTATATAATAATGGAGTTGTGTTGAGAAGCTTCTTCAATGATTTCATCAATTTGTTCATATTCTAAGACAAAAGGAAATTTTTTGATTTCTCTAATGCTACTAAATTGAATTTTTCCTGCCTTTGCAACTAACTCTCCTGTTTCGCCAAGGGAGTCAGAGACCACATATATAACCCCTGTTTTATTATCTGACATTTGTTTTTCCTCCCTACTCATTCCCGATTTGTACCATGACTTTGGTAATCGTTGTTTTTGAGATTTTCCCAATGACCTTTAGATGGACTACTGAATTGTCAGAGATTACTTTTTCAACAACAGGAAGTGAATCTACTTCATGAAGAATTAACTTTTGCGCTGCATCAAAGACAGATTCGTGCGTCTCTGCATATACAATATTAGGCATTCTCGTCATGATCATAGCGACAGGTAATGTTTTGATGTCGTTTGTTCCTATGGTAACTTTTATAAAATCTTTTCTTGAAACAATTCCAGATAAATATCCATTGTATTGAACAAATATATTTCCTGTATCTTCTAAAAACATAGTTACTATAGCGTCATATACTGTGGTTTCTTCTGATACAACCACTGGATGTGTTTTTACATCCATTACATTTAAATTCTTAATGAAACTTCCCATAACACTAAGTAAAGATTTGCCTGAATAAAAATATCCCACTTTTGGTCTTGCTTCTAGTATGCCAATCATAGTTAGAACAGTTAAGTCTGGCCTTAAAGTCGCTCGAGTTAATCCAAGCTTCTCTGCAATTTGTTCACTAGTAATTGGTTGATCTGCTTTTACAATTTCCATTATTTCCATTTGCCGTTTTGAAAGTTGGATAAAGTCCACCCCCTGATGATATAGTATTGGGAAGCTAGCACTGCAGAAATTTGATACACAAATTCCTGGAGTCGCGCCACTCACTAAATGAAAGTCTACGCTTTCATTTAGGTACATATATAATTTTTCAGCCAAATTAGCAAGTGCACTCCTAAAATTTGATATACAAGTTTTGGGAGTCGTGCCACTCGCCAAATGAAAGCTTACGCTTTCGCTTAGCTCGTTGGTTAACGCAAAATATGTTACACTTATTATGATTTCCATAATAAAGTATAACATATTTGAGGTATTATTTGCATTTATTTTTTTAAAATTCCATCTTTTTCTCTAAGAAACTTTTCAATTCTGTTATACTAATTCGTATTTGTTCCATCGTGTCTCTATCTCTTATGGTTACTGTGTTATCTTCTAAAGTGTCAAAATCAATAGTTATACAATAAGGTGTGCCTATTTCATCTTGCCTTCTGTATCTTTTACCTATACTACCAGCCTCATCGTAGTCTACCATCATATATTTAGAAAGTTCACTGTAAACTTCGCCAGCTTTATCCTTTAGTTTCTTCGTTAGAGGAAGTACGCAAGCTTTAAAAGGTGCAAGGAATGGGTGTAATTGTAATACAGTTCTCTTATCCTTATCATCCAGTTCTTCTTCTTTAAATGCATTGCATAAGAAAGCAAGTAATACTCGATCTACACCTAGTGAAGGTTCTATACAATAAGGTACATATTTTTGATTTGTCATTGGATCTGTGTACATAATTTCTTTTCCTGAATGGCTGCCATGTTGTTTTAAGTCAAAATCCGTACGGTCTGCGATGCCCCAAAGTTCACCCCAACCGAATGGGAATCTGAATTCAATATCACTTGTCGCATTGCTATAGTGGGACAATTCTTCTGCTGAATGGTCTCTTACTCGAATGCTTTCTTCTTCCATTCCTAAATCTGATAACCATTTTAAGCAATGATTCTTCCAATAATCAAACCATTCCATGTCCTCTCCTGGTGCGCAGAAGAACTCTAATTCCATTTGCTCAAATTCTCTAGTTCTAAAAATAAAATTACCTGGTGTAATTTCATTTCTAAAGGATTTACCTATTTGCGCTATACCAAAAGGAACTTTCTTTCTAGTAGTTCTTTGTACATTGCTAAAGTTCACAAAAATTCCTTGAGCTGTTTCTGGTCTTAAGTAAATTTCACTTGAAGAGTCTTCTGTAACACCTTGGAAAGTCTTAAACATCAAATTAAATTGTCGTATATCTGTATAGCTTAATGATCCACAGTTAGGACATTTGATCTCGTGTTCTAAGATATAGTCTTTCATTTGATCGTTGCTCCAGCCATCCACAACTGCCTCTTCGCCCTTTTCAAATAGATAATCTTCAATAAGTTTATCCGCTCTATATCTTGTCTTACACTCTTTACAATCCATAAGTGGGTCATTAAAGCCACCTACATGACCAGAAGCCACCCAAACTTGAGGATTCATTAAAATAGCAGTATCTAATCCTACATTATATGGAGATTCTTGCACAAACTTTTTCCACCATGCTTTTTTTACATTGTTTTTAATTTCTACGCCAAGTGGACCATAATCCCAGCTATTCGCTAAACCTCCGTATATTTCCGAACCAGGAAATACAATACCTCTCATCTTGCAAATACTTACAATTTCACTAATCTCTAGTTGCTTACTCATTATTTTCCTCCTATTTTTGATATGTGAAAAGCTAAAGGCAGAAAGCGAAAAAGATAGCTTTCCTTTAGGCGAGTACAGTTTTGCTGACCATCTGACCACCCTTTACTTTTACGCTACACTCTGTAATCAGTTGAATCCTGCGAAAACCTTGTTTTCGCTTGGCTTCTATTATCACGCAAAAAATCCCTTGCTTCATCAGCAAGGGACGATTATTACCGCGGTTCCACCCTATTTGGTACAGTTACCCAACTTTTTTATTTATGCTCCAAAGCTCCCTTCACATGGTTCCATAATGGAGCTTACACCATTCTCCACTCGCTAGATACTTTCCCAAGTTACTCTTCTTCGTCATTGCATATATTCATTTATCTATAACTAATAAATTACTAAATTACTGGGTTAATGTCAAGGGAAACTTTTGTTTAACCACCAACTACTAGCAACCAGTGCTTTAGAGCCAAGTCTTACAGACAAAGATTTTTTGCATCTAAAGGATGACTAAACAGGAGCTAGGTTAAAAGTAGCGCTTTTTTGGTACATAAAAGTTAGCGATCTAATATATCCTTTATTGTCTTTTCAACTTTGTCGCTTGCATTTCTCAGTGTATCATTTACATTTACGACTACATCGCCTTTTCGTTCTACTTGTATGGTACAATCTGTAGCAATCGCTGCAATTCCTGCTATAACGGATAGATAGGGTATTAACACAACGCCTATTGCTGCTGCATTAACAGGAATATTTAAGACTACTTCATCCTTCTTTTTAACCGTAAGCTTTGTTACATTACCTTCTTTTAAAAGCTTCTTAATAAGCTTTAAAATATCCTTACCCTTAGCAGTATACTCTTCTTTGTGGTTTGTCTTTTCTTCGTCCTGTTTTTGATTCTCTTCTTGATCTTCTTTTTGGGATTCTTCCTTCTCTACTAAGACAATATTGATGGGTTGCGCATTTTTCTTTCTTAAAAACTGCAATGCAACCTCATAGTCGCCATTGGCTTCAGCAAGAGCTTCAATAGCCTCAGCAGTAGTACAATTGGTTTCTTCGATGAGTTTATTGGCAATTTCCGTAATAGAACTCATATTACCACCTCCGTTTTTAGTTCTAAATTCTAAGTAAAATCGTCGAGTCACTACTTTAGGGTTACGTGCCATCCGTGCACAATTAATACTTGAAAATTATCTATCTCGCTCAAAGGCAAGTTATGTTTCTACTTTCTTCATTCCACTTTTGGCTATTAGGTCCTGGCTTTTGCTAATCACCTGCGAGTAATATCAATCGATTTGTAGCAACTGCAAGGAGCTACAAGCCTGTAACCTACGACGATCACCTTATTTCATATTGTCTCCAGAAACTCAAAACAATACAGTTTTTTATCGATGTGATATACAATATAATCATTCATTAGTTTGATTAAGTACTTCATCAGCTCTTCATTAAATATTAACGAACTAATTTTTGTAATGTCATAGTATAGAATTGTCTTTAGTATTTCAAGACCGTCTCTGCTAATTTTTCTTTCAAACGTACTGTTACCTTTACATTTGGGGCAAATCAGACCACCAGATTTTTTTGAAAAATAGTATTCCTCGTATTCCTTAGTACATCGGCTACAATGATTTAAATGAGGGGCATAACCTAAAAATCCCACAAATTTTAATTGAAAAGATAATAGTACTGTCCTTATATCTCTGGTCTTATCACTTGCCAATAAACTGAGGGTATGGAGTAGTAAGCTGAGGATTCTTTCGTCTTTTTGACTTTCTAAAAAGGTTGCATTAATCATCTCTATTATATATGTAGCGGAATAGAGTTTTTCAAGACTGTTTCTCAACTTATAAAAAGATTCAATTAGCTCTGATTGGCTTAAATAACCCAACGATTTTCCAGGGTAGTAAACAAAGTTTGAGTAGCAAAACAATTGTGTTGTACCTGTATATTGACTTTTAAGTTTCTTTGCGCCTTTTGCAATGGCCTGAATCTTTCCTTTTTCCTTTGTGAAAATGGTTACAATTACATCGTTATCACTTAGGTCTGTTCTTTTTATTACTACGCCAGAGACTTTTTCCATTGCATTCCTCTATTTCCTATACCCTAAATCTCTCAGGTCAAAGTCTTTATCTCTCCAATCTGCGCGTATTTTTACCCAAAGTTGCAGGTTTACTTTGCACCCTAATAGATTTTCAATATCTTGTCGGGCACGAGTACCAATTTTCTTTAGCATTTTACCCTCCTTACCTATTATAATCCCCTTATGGCTTTTTCGTTCACAATAAATGTTAACTTCTATATCATATAATTCTCCACTTTTTCTTTCCTTCATGCTCATGACCTCCACAGCTATACCATGGGGCACTTCATCTTTAAGAAATTGTAGGGCTTTTTCACGAACAAATTCTGCGACGATAATTTTTTCGGGTTGTTCCGTTATCGTATCTTCTGGAAAATATTGAGGGCCCTCTGGGATGTATTTGTATATGAGATTTAATAAAGTATCCACATTTTTTCCATTCATTGCAGAGATCGGCACAATCTCATCAAAATGATACTCCTTAAGTTCATCAATTTTACCAAGAAGCTCTTCTTGGTTCATCTTGTCCATCTTATTGATTACTAAAATCTTCTTTGTTTTAAGATCTTTTAAGATATTGACGATATATTGGTCCCCTGGTCCCATTTTTCCTGGTTCATCTATAAGAAAAAGCACGACATCCACTTCTTTTAATGTAGAGGTAGCTACATCCATCATATAATCGCCTAATTTATTTTTAGGTTTGTGCATACCTGGTGTATCGATGAAAACCATCTGATAATCTTCTGTAGTGTGTACGCACCGAATAGTATTTCTCGTAGTCTGAGGCTTTGACGACATAATAGCCATCTTCTCCCCAATGATATGATTAAGTAATGTAGATTTCCCTACATTAGGACGTCCAATAATGGTTATAAAACCTGATTTAAATTTATTCATATATTCCTCCGTTTGGTTTCTAATTTCTATGTTCTCAATTCTTCGTAAAAACAAGGTGGTCAATTGGTAAACAAAAGCATATCTCGCCTTTAGGCGAGTTGATTTTCTACTTTCCGCATTTTGTCTTTCCTGCCCAACCAATCCTACTAGTCAAGCAAAGTCTCTTTAGAAAAGCTATTAGGCAACAATTCCTTGATGGAACTCATCCTAGTTTCACCCTTATTATTGACTAGTAGGATATCAACTTCTGTTCCAAATTCACAAATCACTTGTCTACATATTCCACATGGGTAGGTAAAGTCTTCTTCATCTGATGTAATAGCAATAGCTTTTATAGACTTTACTCCTTCAGATACACCCTTAAAAATAGCCGTTCTCTCCGCGCAATTGGTCGCTCCATAGGATACATTTTCAATATTGCATCCTTTAAATATCTGCCCATCTTCAGAAAGTATTGCAGCACCTACTCTAAAAAGTGAATAAGGTGAATAAGAAAATTTCTTCGCAGCAATAGCTGCCTCTATAAGTTCTGCGTACTGTTCGTTCATGTACATCTCCTCGCTTTGCATATGAAAAAAATGACTTTCCGCTCTATAATTATTATCAAAAATTAGGTAATCAGACACTACAATTGGTTGGATATAAAAAAAATTACTTTCTGTTTTTCGCATTTAAGGTTTTCCCATCCAACCGTTTCACATAAATAATTTTGAATAAAACAACAAAATCCCTATAATAACTGAAAACACTGCACTTATAAGTACTGCCCCAGCTGCTACATCTTTGGCGATTTTTGCGAGAACTCTATATTCTTCTGTAACTAAATCGATTGTCTTTTCTAAAGCTGTATTGATCATTTCTCCTGTAATAACCATATTTATGGTCAAAAACAAAATACACCATTCTAATAAATTCAGTTTAAGGTAAATCCCTAGAAGGAGCACTATTATTCCTATTGCAAAATGAACTTTTATATTTCTTTGAGTCGTAAACGCATATTGAATACCTTGAAAGGCGTATTTAAAACTAGATATTAATTTTTTCATATATACACCAACTAACAGATATTTAGGTTTTTAATTACTTCTTTCTCTTTTCCCCTCATAATTTGCTTGTCCTCTTCTTCCATATGATCATAACCTAAAAGGTGAAACATACTATGAATGGTAAGGTAACATAATTCTCTTTCAAAACTATGCCTATACTCTATGGCCTGTTCTTGTGCTTTGGGAATAGAGATGACAATATCCCCTAAAAGAATCATCTCTTGATCTAAGTCATCATCATCTTCAACCATAGGAAAAGAAAGCACATCAGTAGGCGAGTCCTTTTCTCTATACTGTTTATTTAATTGATGAATTTCTTCATTACCTACTAAAGATAAACTAATCTCCACATTAGTAGGAAATTCCTCTACCTTCAAACACTCGCGAGCACATTTTTCTAATTTGGCAACAAGCTCTTCTTCTATTTCAATATGGTATCTATTATCGATAAATAATTCCATTAATCCTCCATGTTCGTTCTAAGTTCTATATTGTAAGTAAAACTTTGCCACCATTGGTGGCATATATGGTTTTGCTGACCACATTAAAGATGTTCCGTATCATATTTATCATAGGCTTCTATGATTTTCTGAACAATTCGGTGTCTTACTACGTCGTCCTTTGTTAAGTAGATAAAGTCGATACCCTTAATATCTTTTAGGATTTTTTCTGCTTTTGTCAGACCGGAAACTTTGCCCATAGGCAGGTCAACTTGAGTAATATCTCCTGTTATGATTACTTTTGAACCAAAGCCCATACGAGTTAAGAACATCTTCATTTGCTCTGGCGTTGTATTTTGAGCCTCATCTAATATAATAAAGGAATCGTCTAGAGTTCTCCCTCTCATATACGCCAATGGAGCTACTTCGATTAATCCTTTTTCTCTAAAACGAGTATAGGCTTCTGCGCCAATCAAATCATACAATGCATCGTATAATGGTCTTAGATATGGGTCTACTTTATCCTGTAAGTCTCCTGGCAAGAAGCCGAGTTTTTCTCCAGCTTCTACTGCTGGACGAGTTAAGATGATTCTACTGACTTCTTCTCTTTTAAAGGCCTTTACAGCCATAGCCATGGCAAGGTAAGTCTTACCTGTACCAGCTGGTCCAATCCCAAAAACAATTTCATTTTTTTCTATGGATTTAATATATTTTTTTTGTCCTAAAGTCTTACAGCGAATTTGCTTCCCTTTATGAGTATAGCAAATAATATCGCTCAATTTATCATAATCATTTTCATGATCTTTTTTTACTAGTTCAATAATATAAGATACCTTTTGAGAGTCGATTGGGCCGCTATCTTTAATGGTTTGCACCATTTTATCAATGGCTCGTTTAGCATTCTCGGTATTCTTCTGCTCACCAACAATTTTGAGATCTCCATCTCTAAATACAAGGTGTACATTCATTTGTTCTTCAATTATTTTTTGGTTTTCATCGTATTGGCCTAGCAATTTCATTAGTAGTTCCCCATCTTCAATGGTCATACTTATTGTATAATCTGACAAAAAGTGATTCCTCCTTAGTGTGTTTTAATCGAGGAGCTGCTCCTCACTTATTTCCTCAAGTACATGGACTTTTACCTCATATTTATTAATATTATTTTCTTCCTGTATAGAAACAATCTGTATATCCTGCACTTGACCAATTTCTCTGTATTTCTTTTTTACTTTTTCCTGTACTTCGTCTTCTAATTCCTCTTTCGATTTATTAACACAGTTTTCTTTTTCATAATACTTTATTTTATTAATTTTAACAGGAAGTTTAAAATCAAAAATATGAAGATTTGCCTCTTCACTGCTGTGATAATAATAGTTTTCGTCGCTATCGAGGAAATTAATCACTAAATCTCCGATATGTATTACTCTATTTATTTTATAGCGATCTTCATCAATCATTTTATATTTTCGTATATCGTATTTTTCTGTATAATCTACTAAACCCATGACCTTAGCCTTAGCGTGAATCTGATTGAAAAAGATCTCTTCTCCTTCATCATTTTGTTTAGAGGTGACTATTTCACCTTTTACTAATAAATCTCCTTTTTTCACTTCTTGATCTACTTCTACATTAGCAGTACCGTTGATAATTAGAATATCTTTAATAATAGCATCTTTTTTAGCTATAAGATCTACAGGAAGGGATTTATCATATATTTTTTCTATCTTTTTTGCCTCTACTAAATCAATAATAGCTTTCGTCCCATTAAATTCAATATCTATATATTCAAAGTTTTTATAATCGTTTAAAAAAGATGTTTTAATTTCTTCGATATCTACAGTACCTTTTAATTTCCAAGGTTTTAAACCTCTACTTGCTATATCCTCTATAATTTCATTTTTATCTACAGTGATATCACCCATTACATCGACGGTTAATACTAAAGAAGATATAAAACAAATGCCTAGTAAGACAAGAAA
The DNA here is from genome assembly GCF_937875145.1 of Alkalibaculum bacchi. GTDB lineage: Bacteria > Bacillota > Clostridia > Eubacteriales > Alkalibacteraceae > Alkalibaculum > Alkalibaculum bacchi_A. The sequence goes on from NZ_CALNCS010000085.1 coordinate 24,385, forward strand.
AGAAGTTATGACAAAAATTTTTCGCGTTTTTACTCTCCATTTCCATAATGTCATTCCTGATTTTCTTATGATTTCAATAGTACAAGATAACTGATCCGATAATTCAGAAACTTTTTTGTAATCCCCTATCTCTATTTTCGCGCTTATTTCCTCTGAGCTTATTCTAAAAATATCCCAGATCAAAATATTATTATGGTGGATAAGATTGATTAATCTCTCAAGATGTCTGCCTTTTATGTTAATAATAACATAACCTCTAATATAATGCCATAACTTAACAATGATCAAGTTAACACCTCCTATCCATCTATTTGTACACTCTCAAGCTTCCCCTCTAAGAGCACTTCTTCTTTAATGATATTTCTAATAAACAGATTTTTGCCAGTTATTACGATAATGCCAATTTTGGAGTTGACTCTTATTTTACTCTCACTGTACTCTATTATACCCTTATGATTTTCTATCCGAATTTGTGTACTTCCTACCATCGTCACTTTCGGCAGATTTAAGGTGATTTCCTTTGGTAACTCTAACGCATCACTTACATTTTCTTTTATATTTTCAATTTTCTTTTTTTTTCCCATAGAACCCCTCCATATGGTATCTCTCCATATGGTATCTTATGTTTAAGAATTTGTAGATATGACTTAAACATCATTGGCAGCTGCCAATGATGAGCAGTCAGCGATCAGCTACTAGTTTATTGCATTCCTTTCGGGTCATTTAGAATTAGTAGTAGCATTTGCACAATAATTCACACATTGTTTAATGTATATAAGTAGAACTTCTTATTAAATATAATAAATCAGAAGACAGAATATTGCGAGGTGGGATTAATTGACTACAAATGATAAGCAAGATACATAAAGCATTACAGCTACCTTTGGTAGCCATTTTGCTGGTTGATGGCTAAAAAAAGTCCGAGAACGCAAGTTCTCGGACTTTTTTAAACTACAGATTTTCTTTTACTATTTTATTGACCATTCCACCGTCAGCACGGCCTTTAATCTTAGGCATTACTATGCCCATGATTTTGCCCATATCTTTCATGGAGGTTGCGCCAACTTCATTTATCGCATCAAGTACAATGACTTTTAATTCTTCTTCACTTAATTGTTGGGGAAGGTATTTCGTTAAAACTTCAATTTCCCTTTCCGTTTGGTCGATTAAGTCTTGCCTATTTGCTTTTTGAAAATCTATAAGCACATCTTTTCGCTGCTTTACTTGTTTCGAAATGATATCAATAATGTCGTCTTCGTATAATTCTCGTCTTTCATCTTTTTCGACTTGAAGTATTGCTGCTCTTACTAATGTGATGGCTGATTTTGCGATTGTATCCTTATCCTTCATTGACTGCTTTAAGTCAGCGACCAATTGCTCTTTGAGGGACATTTAAACACCTCTTACCTAAACTTTTTAGTGTTTCTTTTTCTAGCAGCTTCAGATTTCTTTTTTCTCTTAACACTAGGCTTTTCGTAATGTTCTCTTTTTCTAACCTCAGACATTACACCTGCTCTAGCTGTTTTTTTCTTAAATCTGCGTAGAGCATTCTCTAATGATTCACCATCTTTAACTTTTACTTCAGACATTTTCCACCCTCCCCTCTACTACATTAATGTAACAGATTGTTAGAGTTATTGCTACTATCGTAATAGCGGGCATTTAACACTATTATTATATAATATACAAATATACCATGTCAAATAATTCTAACCTGGAGGCCAACCCAAATTTCTTCCACCTAATAAATGATAGTGTAAGTGAAGTACCGTTTGTCCGCCATCTTCGCCACAATTATTTACTAATCGAAATCCAGTATCTACTATGCCATACTTTAAGGCTAATCGATTTGCAACAGTGTGTATTTGAGTGATGATCTCATTTCCAGCTGGTACAGTAAGCACTGAATCGTAATGCTCTTTTGGTATGAGCAAAAGATGTATAGGTGCTTGAGGATTAACATCTTTTATTGCTATTACATTATCGTCTTCATAGACTATTTCCCCAGGAATTTCTTTACTTGCAATTTTACAAAACAAACAATCGTCCATATAAATCTCCTATTCTTTATGGATTCCATTGACAAAACCTGTATGTATTTCTTTGATCTCTACAGGAATTGTTTGATTGATCATATTTTTATTACCCTGTATTTTTACTAATATATAATTTGTAGTATGTCCCTGATAAATATTATAATCTTCTTTTGAACTTTGTTCAATCAATACAGCCATTTTTTTACCCAAAAATTGTTTATAGTAGTTTTTTTCCAATTTATCAGAAAGTCCTATAATTTCTTTGCTTCTCTCTTCTTTTATAGACTCTGGTATTTGATCGACCATTTTTGATGCAGGAGTACCTTGTCGTTTTGAATATTTAAATACGTGGAGTTTACTAAAGCCAATTTGATCAATAAACTCGTAGCTTTCTCTAAAGTTTTCATGGCTCTCTCCTGGGAATCCTACCATGATATCTGTGGTCAAAGATGCTCGAGGAAATACTTTTCTAATATTATCTATAATGGTTTTGTACATTTTTGTATCGTATTTACGGTTCATTTTCTTTAATATTTCATCTGATCCGCTTTGTAAAGATAAGTGGAAGTGGTCACACAATTTATTTATATCTTCTAAACCCATAATAAACTCTTCATCTAACAACATAGGCTCTAAGGAGCCTAGGCGAATACGCTCTATACCTTCTATTTCATTTAAACCTTTTAGTACATCAATTAAAGTAACACCCTCTAATTCTCTACCGTAAGAAGATACATTAATGCCCGTTATGACGATTTCTTTATAACCTTGTGTTGCTATTTGCCTACCTTCTTCGAGAATATTCTCTATACTCCTGCTTCTTACTGGGCCTCTGGCATAAGGAATAATACAATAAGAGCAAAAATTATTGCAACCCTCTTGAACTTTTATAAAGGCTCTCCCATGATCTTTTACCTTAGATATTTTTAATTCTTCATATTTTTTTGTCTTCATAATATCTTGTACAATATCTATATTGTGACCAGATATCTTTTTTTCTTCTACTAATTGGACAATTCGGCTTCTATCTTGATTGCCTATAATAATATTGACTTCTGGAATCTTTTTCAGATCTTCAGGAGATGTTTGAGCGTAACAACCTGTTACAGCTACTATAGCTTGAGGACTTACCCTCTTTGCTTTTCGTATCATCTGACGAGACTTTCTATCACCTACATTTGTTACTGTACAAGTGTTAATGATATAAACATCTGCTTGTTCCTCAAAATCTACAATTTCATAACCTGCTTTTTCAAATAATTCCATCATCGATTCAGTATCATAGGTATTTACTTTACAACCTAATGTATGAAAAGCAGCGGTTTTCATCTATATAAATTCTCCTTTTTATTTTATGTTAAAAGCACAGAAAGTTGAAAGCGTAAAGCAGAAAAATCAGCCATCAGCACCAGCCTTCAGTCTTTTAGGTCAGGTCTCACGGGTCAGAATACAGCTATCCACTTTTTGTTTTTCCCATCTAACCGTCCAACGAACCACTCTCCTAAACCAGTGTATAAATACTACAAAAGCTTTATTTTGACTTAGCTGACTATTTCACTACAGTTCGAAGTGATAAATAAGCATCGCCAGTGCAGCCATGCCAGTTGTTTCTGTTCGAAGTATTCTTTTCCCTAGAGAAATGGATTTTGCTTTAAGGTCTTTTAAATATTGAGCTTCCTTTTCGGATATACCGCCTTCTGGTCCGATCAATATGCCTATCTTCTGTACTTTATTATGTGCTTCTAAAATCTTTTTTAAATTGCTATCTTCTTCATTTTCATAAGCTATAAGATTCAAATCATTTTTTTCAAATTCTTTATCCATATCTTTTAGATTTACAATAGGCTTTATTATGGGGATAATGCCTCTCTTTGACTGCTTTGCTGCCTCTTCTGAAATTTTTTGCCATCGTTCAATTTTCTTATTAGCCTTTTTATCAATTTCTACAATCGTCCGCTCCATAATAACTGGTACAATACTTGTTACACCTAATTCAACTGTCTTCTGTACAATTAAATCCATTTTTGTAGCTTTAGGAAGACCTTGGTATAAGGTTATTTTGACTGGCATTTCAGAAGAATTGGTAGTTTTTTCTACTATTTCTAATAAGACCTGATTTTTGTCTATTTCTTGTACTGTAGCTATATATTCTAAACCCTTTCCATTGCTCAGCTCTACCTTTTCGCCTATTTTCACCCGCAGAGACTTGGTCATATGTTCATGATTTTTGCCACTGATATATACTTGTTCTCCTACAATTTGATTATCTTCTATAAAAAAACGATGCATACTATCCCTTGTATTGAGCTATTATTGCAGCCCATTCTCCCATTCGTTGAACTTCAATTATTTCAAAGCCATTACTCAGAAGACTATCTACTACTAATTCTACTTTACTTAGTATGATACCTGAAGAAATGAATATTCCATTCTCCTTTAAACAAGGCTTTATTTGATCCGCTAATTTTACAATGACTTCTGCTAGAATATTGGCTACTATTACATCTGCTTTTTCATCTACTACATCTAAAAGATCACCTTGGCGAATATCGATTATTTTATCTAAATGATTGTGAAGAGCATTTTCCTTAGCCACTTGTACAGCTAGTGAATCTACATCTACTCCTATAACCTTTTTACAATTGAGATTTGCTGCAGCCAGAGACAATATTCCTGATCCACAACCTATATCAAAGACTACATCTCCTTCTTTTACGTGTTTTTCTAAATTGATGATACAAAGCTGAGTTGTCTCATGTAAACCCGATCCAAATGCCATACCGGGATCGATTTCTATAACCATATCACCTTCTTGCGATGTATAGGGCTCCCAACTTGGCTTTATTATAAAATGTTGTCCTATTAAAGTAGGTTTGTAATATTGTTTCCATGAATTCTCCCAATCTTCTTGATCTACTTCTGTAACTGTAGTTTCTACGTTTCCCGTATTCAAACCAAAAGAAGGCAATTGATCAATTCTTTTTTTAATCTGAGCAATTGCTTCCTTTACATTTTCCGTTTCATTTATATACCCTTTAATAATAGAAACCTCTGGATCCATGTTTATTAAATCGTCATCTATATAATCCCATAGTACTTCTTTGTTCTTTAATACAGATAAATCGTTTGGTGACTCTATTACTACTCCATCTGCACCAGCTTCATAAAGAATATTAGATATTGCTTCTTCTGACTCTGGCGTAGACTTTATCTTTATTTCCGTCCAAATCATTGTAATTCCTCCTAGAAAATACTATTGGTATATTATATATAAAGGAATTTCTTTGGTCAAGCATCTGATGGAATGATAGCTTAATCATCGTTAAACTATCGTTTCAAAATGATTTACATTTTCTTCGTCCAATGCTATAGTAATAAATATAATTTATTATTCTACAAATAACTACATACTAGCTGGGTGAAATTAACGGGTAACCTTCGTTAATGGACAGAACTCTGGAGAGACTTCTAAGAGCACCGAAGGGGATAAAGCCACATTATGGTTAAAACTCTCAGGTAAAAGGACAGAGACAAAAGTATATTAAATTTAATTTGCTTTTTTCTTTGAGACTTCGGTCTCATTTTCTTTTTCGCGTACTTGTAAACCAAGCAAAAATGAAGCTTTCGTAGTAGCTATGTAATGTAGCAGACAAGAAGCTTGCTGATGTAGTTGTGAAATCACATGGCTACGTAATGAATACATGGCATTCATTTGGCGAAAGGCGCGATTGAATAATCGACGTAGGAGATTCTAGTGTTGTACTGCTGTTTTGTGAGCCAAGCGGCGCCAAACGATTGTTTACCTGCTGTTCAACTATTGTTAAAAATATCATGGAGGTGTTTTCATATGAAAGGTGTTATTACAGTTATCGGGAAAGACAAGGTGGGAATTATTTACAATGTTACAAAGATACTATCAGAAAAAAAGGTTAATGTAGAGGATATTAGCCAAACAGTTATGCAGAATTATTTTACTATGATGATGATGGTCAATCTTTCAAATATGGATTGTGATTTTAAAGAATTAAAGGATTCTTTAGAGGCATTAGGAGAAGAAATTGGATTGTCTATCAAAGTACAGCTAGAAGACTTATTCAAGTCCATGCACAATATTTAAGGAGGGTAATTTAGTGAGCTTTTACAGTGATATTTTTGAAACACTTCGAATGATAGAGAAAGAAAATTTAGATATACGAACGACTACCATGGGGATTTCTTTGTTAGATTGCATCGATTCTAATGGTGAGCGTGCTAGACAAAAGATTTATGACAAAATAACTAATTATGCTAAAAACCTCGTTAAAGTTGGCAATGAAATTGAAATAGAGTTTGGTATTCCAATCATTAACAAAAGAATCTCTGTTACACCGATAGCTCTTATCGCAGCTGCTAGTGATGACAAGAATTACACTGCTTTTGCCAAAACATTGGACAAGGCTGCTGAAGAAGTAGGTGTGAATTTTATTGGTGGATTTTCTGCATTAGTTCAAAAGGGCTTTACAAAAGGCGATGAAATCCTGATTCATTCTATACCTGAAGCGCTAAGTGAAACAGAGAGAGTGTGCTCTTCTGTTAATTTAGCTAGTTCAAAAGCTGGTATCAATATGGACGCAGTAAAGCTTATGGGTAAAATCATAAAGGACACTGCTTATTTAACAAAAGATCGAGATTCCATTGGTTGTGCAAAGTTGGTAGTATTTTCTAATGCCGTAGACGACAATCCTTTTATGGCTGGAGCTTATCATGGTGTGGGAGAACCAGAGGTCGTCATCAATGTGGGCGTCAGTGGACCAGGTGTAGTAAAATCCGCATTGGAAAAGGATAAAGGTGCGCCATTAGATATCGTAGCAGAGAATATAAAAAAGACTGCCTTTAAAATTACTAGAGCAGGTCAATTCGTTGGAAAAGAAGTTTCTTCTAGGCTTGGTGTTCCCTTTGGCATATTAGACTTGTCCTTAGCTCCAACTCCAGAAATTGGAGATAGTGTTGCAAGAATTTTAGAAGAGATTGGTTTAGAAGCTTGCGGCACCCATGGCACAACTGCATGCCTTGCAATGCTTAATGATGCAGTGAAAAAAGGTGGAATTATGGCCTCTTCTTCTGTTGGTGGACTAAGTGGAGCATTTATTCCAGTCAGCGAAGACGAAGGAATGATTCAAGCTGTTTTAAATGGCGCATTAACTTTTGACAAATTAGAAGCCATGACAAGTGTATGTTCTGTAGGATTAGATATGATTGCAATCCCTGGAGACACTCCAGAATCGACAATTTCCGCCATTATTGCAGATGAAGCAGCAATTGGTATGATTAACCACAAGACAACAGCAGTTCGCCTCGTTCCTGTACACGGTAAAACCATTGGAGACACTGTAGAATTTGGTGGACTTCTAGGCTATGCACCTATTATGTCCGTTCATAAATTTAGTTCAGAAGACTTTATCAATAGAGGTGGCAGAATACCAGCTCCGATTCATAGTTTTAAGAATTAATAAGGTGGTAAGCAAAGACAAAACTTGCCTTCACTCTGGATGACCGATCCCCTGCTCAGTCATCCAGAGCGAAGGGTCAGCTACCACCTAAATTTACTATTAAAAAACATC